>JAFQKB010000071.1 GCA_017397125.1 Clostridia bacterium
GTCTGTGCGTGTCGCACGATCTAAACCCAACACCGTAGGGGCGATTCACGAATCGCCCTTCCTCAAATCCACGCCAACCTAAACCACCCCTGTAGGGGCGAACTGTGTTCGCCCGCGGGCGCATCGTGATGCACCCCTACTCCATCCAACCTTGGTGCGTGACCGTAGGGGCGGGTGATTTCGCTGCGGCTTGGTGTGACTTTGTAGGGGACGGGTTTCCCGTCCCGCCAGAATTCTGCCACGCCAACGGGAGGGCGCAGAGGCCCTCCCCTACAAATTCTATCCAACCTTGATGTGACCCCGTAGGGCGGGGGCTTGCCCCCACCGGTAATATTGAAGAATAGCAACTTTCGAAATACGGCGCAGCCGTATTTGAGGACGCCGAACGAGTCTTATGGTATGTACAGACTTGTCCGGACAATAGCAAATTTCGAAATACGGCGCAGCCGTATTTGAGAACACCGAACGAGTCTTATGGTATGTACAGACTTGTCCGGACAATAGCAAATTTCGAAATACGGCGCAGCCGTATTTGAGGACGCCGAACGAGTCTTACGGTTCGTACAGACATAAACGGCGTCCGGTCAGTTCGAAATCCATCCTGACCATAAACAAAACTAGGAGGAAATCCGATGAACAACAGCGAAAAAATCCGATTTCTCACCGTGACCGGCATCATCGCCGGTCTGTACGCGGCGCTGACCGTGGGTCTGGCGCCCCTCTCCTTTGGCCTGGTGCAATGCCGGGTGGCGGAGATGCTGACCGTGCTGGCGGTGTACACGCCGGCGGCGGTGCCCGGCCTGACGGTGGGGTGTATCCTCTCCAATCTGATCGGTCTGGCCATGGGGGCCAATATCGCCGGCGCCCTGGACGTGGTGCTGGGCACCCTGGCCACCGGCCTGGCGGCGTGGCTGTCCTATCTCCTGCGCCGGCAGCGGCTGGGGGGTCTGCCGGTGCTGTCCACCCTGCCACCGGTGGCGCTCAACGCCCTTATCGTGGGCACCGAGCTGGCGGCGGTGGCCCCCACCTTTACGGTGCAGGTGTGGCTGGTGCAGATGGCCCTGGTGGGCGCCGGCCAGCTTGTCGCCTGCGTGGGCGGCGGCTTGGTGCTGGCCCGGGTGCTGCAAAAGAGCGGCCTGGACCGCCGATTGGAGCAAAATCGGTTTACAAACAGATGATTTTACCGTAAATTATACGGATTGTATAGGAGAAACCCGCATGAAAACCTTTCTGCGACACTATGGGCCGGTGGCGACGCTGCTGGCCGGTATACTGGTGGTGGCCACCCTGCTGTCCTTGTTTGTGGGGCACGGCAGGGCGGATGACCCGCGTCCGCAGGTGGTGGTCACCACCTATCCCTTGTACGTGGCGGCCCAGAATATTCTGGGGAGCACCGATGGGGTGCGGCTGACCATGCTGTCCGGTGTGGGCGCCGGCTGCCTACACGACTATCAATTATCACCCGCCGACCGGCTGGCCCTGGAGCGGGCGGACAAGGTGATCATCAACGGCGCCGGCGCCGAGCCCTTTTTGGAGGGGCTGGTGGAGGAGAGCCGGTTGGTGGATACCTCGGTGGGGCTATCCTACCTTTGCGCTGACGCTGATCACCACCACGAGGACCACGATCACGAGCACACCGAATACAACGAGCATATTTGGCTCAGCCCCGCCGCCTATCTGTCCCAGGTGTGGCAGGTGTCGCAGGCAATCATACGGCTCCATCCCGAGCTAACCGAAATCTATACCGCCAACGCCGACGCTTATATGCAGCAGGTGTTGGACGTGCAATACGCTCTGCCCGGTTTTGATAAACGCCCCTGCGTCCTGTTCCACGACTCCCTCAGCTATCTGGCGTCGGACGCTCATATGGACGTAAAGCTGACCCTCTCCGCCGAGGGGGAGAGTGGCCTGTCCGCCGCCGACCTGGCCCGGGTGGAAGCCTTGGCCAAAGAGCACCCCGACCTGGTGCTATTGTACGATACCCAATACCCCATCCGCTACGCCGCCATCGATGGGCTGGTACCCGCCGATCAGGTGATCGCACTGGAGAGCGCCGTGGTGGGCAGCGGAAAGCCTTCTGATTGGCTGGATGCTATGGGGCGCAACGTAGAAAAACTACAGAAACTAACGGGAGGTGACACGCCGTGAGCCATTGTGGACTGCATTGCCTGAAGATCAATCACATCACCGTCCGGGCCGGGGGCGAGACCCTGGTGGAGGACGTGAGCCTCCACGCCCATTGCGGCGAGATCACCGCGGTCATCGGCCGCAACGGCGCGGGCAAGAGCACCCTGTTTAAGGCCATCCTGGGGGAGATCCCCCACCAGGGCCAGGTGGTGTTCACCGGCCACAACGGCACCCCCGCCCAAAACAAGCCCCGCATCGGCTACGTGCCCCAGAGCCTCAATCTGGACGAGGGCTCGCCGGCGACGGTGCTGGATATGGCGCTGACCTATACCAGCCGCTGGCCCGCCTTTTTGCCGGCGCCCCGGCGGCTGCGGCGGGATATAGCGGCCCACTTTGCCCGCTTTGACGCCGCCGACCTGCTGGACAAGCCCGCCGGCCGTCTGTCCGGCGGCGAGTGGCAGCGGGTGCTGCTGGCCATTGCCACCCGACCCCACCCGGATATGCTGATGCTGGACGAGCCGGTGTCCGGGGTGGATAAGGCGGGCCTGGTGCGGTTTTACGATCTGCTGGAGCAGCTGCGCCGGGAGGATATGGTGATCCTGCTGATCTCCCACGATCTGGATTTTGTGCGGCAGCACGCCGACCGGGTGGTGCTGCTGGACCGCCGGGTGCTGGCATCCGGCGCGCCCGCCGACGTGTTTGCCGGCGAGGCCTTTGCCAACGCCTTTCCCACGGGAGGTGAGCCGCATGTTTGATTGGTGGCAGTACGAATTTATGCGCACCGCTCTGTGGGCGGTGCTGCTGCTGGTGCCGCTGCTGTCCCTGCTGGGCACCCTGGTGGTGAATAACCGGATGTCCTTTTTCTCGGACGCGCTGGGGCACTCGGCGCTGACCGGCGTGGCCATCGGCGTTTTGGCCGGGGTCAGCGATCACCGGCTGGTGACGGTGCTGTTCGGGGTGGTGTTTGCCCTGCTGATGAACCGCATCCGCCGCAGCCGCCTGGCCTCCACCGACACGGTCATCGGCGTGTTTTCCTCGGTGGGGGTGGCGCTGGGTCTGACCCTGCTGTCCGCCCGGGGCAATCTGTCCAATTACCAGAGCCTGCTGGTGGGGGATATTTTAAGCGTCACCCCCCAGGAACTGTGGGTGTTGGGCCTGGCGCTGCTGATCACCGTAGCGGTGTGGCTGCTATGCTTCAATGGCTTTTTCGCCGTCAGCGTCAGCCCCTCTGTGGCCCGCAGCAAGGGCTTTTCCGTGGGGCTGTACGACAATTTGTTTGTGGTGTTGGTGGCGGTGGTGGTGATGCTGGCCATCCGCTGGGTGGGTCTGCTGCTCATCAACGCCATGCTCATCCTGCCGGCGGCCTCCGCCCGCAACGTGGCCCGCAGCATGCGCTCCTTCTATCTGCTGGCGCTGCTGTTCGGCCTGTACTCCGGGGTGCTGGGCCTGATTCTGTCCTATTATAACGGCGTGGCCACCGGCCCCACCATCATTCTGGTACTGGCGGCGGTGTTTTTCGGCACGTTTTTGCTGCGCAAAAAATAACGCAAAAGGGGTGATCCCTATGAAAAAAACACAGATCGCGCTGTGCACCCTTTACGGTGTGCTGTATGCGGCGGTGGCCAACGCCTACGTGGCGGTGGCCGCAGACCTGCGCCTGCTGTACGGGGTGTTGCCCCTGTTTGTGCTGATCAACGGGCTTGCAGGGGTGTTCGCCGTGAAGACCCGCCGGTGGCGCATCCGTGAGGTGCACCACGGGGCGGTGCTGCTGACCGCCTTTCTCATCTCCACCGGTGTGTCGGTGGTGGTGCACACCGTGCTGGCCTTTCAGATGATACCCGAGGACTGGCGCACCCTGCTGTGGAGCGCTGTCTACTGCATCGTGGCAGAGGCGATCCTGTTTTGGAACGGCATTCTGTGCGTATACGCCGCCTCTCTGCAGTTGGGCATCAAGCAGCGGGTGATCGGTGCCATCTGCGGGTTTATCCCGGTGGCCAATCTGATCGTGCTGGTGCGCATTCTGCGCATCTGTCTGCGTGAGGTGGACACCGAGACGGCCAAGGAGCGGGTCAACCGCGCCCGCCAGGCGGACCGGGTGTGCGCCACCCGCTATCCGCTGCTGCTGGTGCATGGGGTGTTCTTTCGGGATACCCGGGCCTTTAATTACTGGGGGCGCATCCCCCGGGAGCTCAAGCAGAACGGCGCCACGGTGCACTATGGCAACCACGGCTCTGCCGCCTCGGTGGCGGACAGCGCCGCCGAGCTGGCCCGGCGCATCCGGGAGATCGTGGCCCAGACCGGCTGCGAAAAGGTGAATATCATCGCCCACTCCAAGGGCGGGCTGGACTGCCGCTACGCCCTGGCGCATCTGGACGTGGCGCCCTACGTGGCATCCCTGACCACGATCAATACCCCCCATCGGGGCTGTCTGTTTGCGGATTATCTGCTGACCAAGGTGTCTCCGGACCTGCAGAACAAAGTGGCCGGCGCCTATAATGGGGCGCTCAAGCGGCTGGGGGACACCGACCCGGATTTTCTGGCGGCGGTGAACAATCTGACGGCGGCATTCTGCACCCAATTTGACGAGGATACGCCGGCGCCGGAGGGGGTGTACTGCCGCAGCGTGGGCTCTCTGCTGGGCCGCGCCCGGAACGGGATGTTTCCCCTGAATTTTTCCTATCATCTGGTCAAGCTGTTCGACGGGTCCAACGACGGCCTGGTCAGCGAGGCCTCCTTTAAGTGGGGAGAGGACTATACCCTGCTGGCGTCCCCCGGGGACGAGGGCATCTCCCACGGGGATATGATCGACCTCAACCGCCGGGACGTGGAGGGCTTTGACGTGCGGGAGTTTTACGTGGGCCTGGTCCGCGACCTGAAAGAAAAAGGGTTGTAAATAGAAGCCGCTCTGGAAAAAACAAAAAAGTAGAAAAACTTGAATATGTCGAACAGTTACGCACCGCACCAAAGCCTCCCTTGTGTAAAGGGAGGTGGCACGGCGAAGCCGTGACGGAGGGATTGTTATGCAGCCAAAGCAGAATAAGCAGTTAGTATCTTTCGCAAAGCAACTGCGAAAAGAAATGACAAAAGAAGAACGACACTTGTGGTATGATTTTCTGCGTAACCATCCTATCCGATTTTCTCGTCAAAAGGTATTGGGAAAATACATAGCGGATTTTTATAGTGCAGAAGCAAAGCTTGTGATTGAACTCGATGGCTCTCAGCACTATGAAGATGTCAACGCAGAAAAGGATACAGAGCGAACCGCTTTTCTGGAAGGGTATGGTTTAACTGTAATTCGCATTCCGAATAATGAGGTTATGCGTAATTTTCGTGGTGTTTGTGATTATATCGATACTGCGGTAAGACAATCCCTCAGTCAGCTTCGCTGACAGCTCCCTTTACACAAGGGAGCCTCGGGCGCTCTTGCGCCAGTTAGATAAACTTGATTTTGACAAAGAGGTGATTTTAATGATAAACGATGCGATTACAAATAACATAATAGAAAAATTTGAAATGGCCTCTAAGGAATTTAACTTTAATTTTGTTACACCATATTGTACAGGTGAAAACCAAGAATTCCGCTTTTTCGGTTATTTGTTTAAAGATAATCCAGAAAGAGGGGTAATAATAGATATTATTTGTGGCTTTGAAGGCGTAAATGCCGAGAAACGAAGGTATTGCGAAGATAATAACCTGTTCTATAGTTGTTTATATATAGATTCTTTACTTGGAGAATACAAACGCAGCTATTTTAGTGAAATGCTAAAAGATTGGAAATATGAATTTTAAGGAGTTAAACAAATTCCAATTTATCTAGCAGATAAGGGGTGTACTACTATGCACCATTTGGTGTACCGTGCGAGCATCCCTTGCCTCTCCCTGTGGGAGAGGTGGCCGAGCGCAGCGAGGACGGAGAGGGTAAATTATGACCACACCAAAAGACAACGGCCAATTAGAAAATGCCCGGCGGCCCTCTCCGTCACCTACGGTGACAGCTCTCCCAAAGGGAGAGCCAAGGCCACGGGCAACCCTGTCATATATACTGACACAAGACGTGGAGCGTATCGATACCGATACGCTCCACGAACTGTTTTCCGGACACAACGCCTATAGACCGGCTTTTTTGTGATTTTTTCTGCTTTTTTGGAGTTTTTTACGGTAAAAACCGGAAATATGTCCATTGAAATCCACTCGCCCCGGTGGTACAATGAAAAAAACGCGCAAGGGAGCGATGGCTGTGAACAAGGTGAAAGCCTTTTTGAACCGCAAAAACATCCGTCCGTCCGCCAAAACCTATTTTGTGGACGCCATGGGCAGTATGGCGCTGGGTCTGTTTGCCACCCTGCTCATCGGCACCATCTTTGAGACCCTGGGCCAGTACACCGGCTGGGCGCTGCTGTCCGAGATCGCCGGCTATGCCAAGGGCTGCACCGGCGCCGCCCTGGGTGTGGCCATCGGCTATACCCTGCAGGCACCGCCGCTGGTGCTGCTGAGTGGCGCGGTGGCCGGTATGATCGGCAATGGCCTGGGCGCCACCTTTATGCTGGGCGGCGCGGAGAAGGCCCTCACCGCCGGCCCGGCGGGCGCCTTTGTGGTGGCGATCATCGCCATCGAGCTGGGCAAGATGGTGTCTAAGGAGACCCCGGTGGACATCCTGGTCACCCCGGTGACCACCATCCTGTCCGGTATGCTGGTGGCCAAGGCGGTGTGCCCCGCCATCGCCTGGGCGATGTACTGGCTGGGCACCTTTATCAACACCGCCACCGAGATGCAGCCCCTGCTGATGGGCGTGCTGGTGAGCGTGGTGGTGGGTATCATCCTCACCCTGCCCATCTCCTCTGCCGCCATCTGCGCCATGATCGGCATCTCCGGCCTGGCCGGCGGCGCCGCCACCGCCGGCTGCTGCGCCCAGATGATCGGCTTTGCGGTCATCAGCTTCCGGGAGAATAAGTGGAGCGGCCTGGTGGCCCAAGGCCTGGGCACCAGTATGCTGCAGATGGGCAATATCGTGCGCAATCCCCGGGTGTGGATCCCGGCTACCCTGGCCTCCGCCATCACCGGCCCCCTGTCCACCCTGGTGTTCGGGCTGCGCTGCACCGGCGTGTCCGCCGGTATGGGCACCTGCGGCATGGTAGGTCCTCTGGGCATCCTCAAGGATATGGGCGGGTCGGCCAACACCTGGATCGGTATCGCGGTGGTGTGTATCGTGGCCCCGGCGGTGCTGAGCCTGGTTTTCTCCGAGATCCTGCGCAAGATGGGCTGGATCCGGGAGAATGACCTGAAGTTGGATCTGTAACAGAAAAGGAGCAGGCTCTGCGGGGCCTGCTCCTTTTGCGTCCTGCACCGGGTTGGACAGAAAACGCAGGGACAGGTGTCCCCATCTGTCCGCGGGCGAACACAGTTCGCCCCTACGGGGTTGGTTTAAGATTGCGGAAAAACCAAAATGCGGGCGGATATGGAATCCGCCCCTACGGTGTTACACCGAGGTTGGAAAGGGTTTGTAGGGGAGGGGTCTCTGTGCCCTCCCGCAAGGAATGGCAGAATTCTGGCGGGACGGGAAACCCGTCCCCTACGAGGTTGGTTTAAGATTGCGGAAAAACCAAAATGCGGGCGGATATGGAATCCGCCCCTACGGTGTTACACCGAGGTTGGAAAGGGTTTGTAGGGGAGGGGCCTCTGTGCCCTCCCGCAAGGAATGGTAGAATTCTGACGGGACGGGAAACCCGTCCCCTACGGGGTTGGTTTAAGATTGCGGAAAAACCCGGGCGGGCTGCTGTGGGCATCGGCCCCCACGATCCCACAACATCCTCCAGCCATTCCTCATTTCGGATCAACACCGAAAATTGCAATATTTCCTTGCTTTTCACGGCGAAATTTGGTAACATAACAATGTATATACTTCAAAAGACAAAGGAGGGTTTCCTTGTGCGTTCATTTTTCACTTTCGACAAGGGAATAACCGAAGACGCCCGGTTCCGTCAGATCCTGCGGCGGGCGCTGCTGGTGGGTCTGTTCGTGCTGGTGACCATAGGCGTGTTTTTGGCGCTGCAGGAGTGGTATCCCACCCAAAGCGGTGCCACCGACCTGCAGACCGGGTTTTTCAATCTGGGCGGCGCTCTGCTGCTGGCGGGACTGGCCACCGCTGTGGCGGCGGCCCTGCGGTGCGGCCCCCGCCGTGAGGAGCGGCCGGTGTGGCACGCGCCGCTGCTGGCGGCGGCGGTCAGCCTGTGCCTGCTGGTGCTGGGCTACGCCTTTTTGGGGGTGTGGCCCCTGGGCGAAAAGTCCATCCTGATGGTGGATATGCACCACCAGTACGCCCCCCTGATGAGCGAATTGCGCCACATGCTGCTGCACGGTGGCGATTTCAGCTATTCCTTCAATATCGGCCTGGGCGCCAGCTTTGTGCCCACCTTTGCCTATTACCTGGCCAGCCCGCTGAACGTCCTGCTGGTGCTGTTCTCCGAGCGGCACCTGACCGAGGCCATTCTGGTCATCACCCTGCTGAAGGTGGCGGGCTCTGCCGCCTCCTTTACCGCCCTGGCCCAGTATCTCTACGGCCGCCGCACCGGCACCGTGATGGCGGTGGGTGTGCTGTATTCCCTCACCGGCTATATGCTGGCCTATTCCTGGAACATCATGTGGCTGGACGTGGTGGCGCTGCTGCCGCTGGTGGTGCTGGCCCTGGAGCATCTGCTGCGCACCGGTCGGGTGGCGCCCTATGCGGGTCTGCTGGCCCTGGCGCTGTTTGCCAACTATTACATCGGCTTTATGCTGTGCATATTCCTGGTGCTGTACGCCCTGGTGTGGCTGGCGCGTGAGCGCCACACCGGCCGCCAGATCTGGGGCGGCGGCCTGCGGTTTGCCGCCGGCAGTCTGTGGGGCGCGGGTATGGCCGCCGCTCTGCTGATCCCCACCGCCCTGGCCCTGGGCCGCACCTCCGCCGCCGGCGAGGAGCTGGGCCAGTTCGCCACCAATTTTCCGCTGTTTGACCTGCTGGGCCGCTTCTTCTACGGGGCAGAGCCCACCATCCGGTCCGGCAACCTGCCCAATCTGTACTGCGGTGTGGCGGCGGTGGTGCTGCTGCCCATCTACCTGACTCAGAAGAACATTCCCCTGCGCCGCCGCCTCAGCTATGGCGGCCTGCTGCTGGTGCTGGCGTGCAGCTGCACCCTCACCCGGTGGGATCTGATCTGGCACGGCCTGCACTCTCCCAACGACCTGCCGTACCGCTTCTCCTTCCTGGTCAGCTTTGTGGTGCTGCTGATGGCCGCCCACGCCCTGACCCACCTGGAGCGGATCACCCCCCGGCAGATCCTGGGCAGCCTGGCCGCCTCTGCCGGCTATCTTATCCTGTGGGAGAAGCTGGGCAAGATGTTCCAGGAGATCGACCCGGACGCCGCCGAAAAGGTGATCACCACCCCCAAGCTGCTGTACGCCAATCTGCTGCTGCTGGTGGTGTATGGGGCGGTGCTGCTGATCGGCACGGCCCTGCGCACCCCCCGGCGGGTGGCGTCCCGGCTGGTGCTGCTGGCGGTGTGTGCGGAGCTGCTGTTCGCCACCTCCGGCACCCTCATCAAGATGAACAGCAACGAGTATTTCACCCGCCACCAGGACTATACCTACAATATGACCCACAGCGCCATCGACGCGGCCCTGCGCCGGGCGGAGGAGCTGGCCGCCGAGGACGCGGAGAATTTCGGCACCTTTGTGCGTATGGAGTATCTGCCCCGCACCAGCTGCGTGGACACCTCGCTGCACCACTATAGCGGCCTGACCACCTTTGCCTCCTCCAACCCCTACCTGACCACCAAGTTTATGGGCGAGCTGGGCTATGCGGTCAACGGCGTCAACAGCTATCTGTTCCACAGCTACGTGGCGCCGGTGGACTCTCTGTTTGCCCTGCGGTACGTGATACTGGAGAAAAAGATCACCGGCCACGCCCAGCTGGAGCTGTTGGACAGCGTGGCGGTGTTTGACAAAAAGACCGGCCAGACCCACGAGCGGTTCATCTACCGCAACCGGCTGGCGCTGCCGGTGGGCTTTGCGGTGGACGCCGCCATCGCCGACTACAGCGGCAATAAGTACGCCCCCTTTACCAGCCAGCAGATGCTGTATGAGAGCATGACCGGCTGCGATGCGGAGATCTATGTGCCCCTGACCATCACCACCGACAGCGAGGGCGCCACCATCCGGGGCAGCTCGCTGTTTATGCCCAACAACAATGAGACTGCGCTGTATGAGGCCGCGGTGGAGGAGCAGGGCCAGTATTTCGCCTACGTGGACTGCCGGGCCGCCGATACCATTATGGTATCCACCTACGACGACACGCAGAATCTGAAAAACTCCTGGGGTGTCACCAACCACGAGCCCTATATCATCGATATGGGCACCCTGACCCCGGGGGATATCGTGGAGGTATCCCTGTCCGGCGACACCTCCGCCACCGGCAATATCTATCTGATGCGGCTGGACCCCGACGCCCTGGAGCAGCACCTGTCCATTCTGCGGCAGGGCGGCCTGCGGGTGACCGGGCAGACCGGCCACAGCCTGGAGGGTACGATCACCGCCGGTGAGGATGGCGCCATCTTCTTCTCCCTGCCCTACGATAAGGGGTGGCAGGTGACGGTGGACGGCCAGCCGGCCGAGACCTTCCCCATTTCGGATAACGCCGAGACGGTAATCAATGACGACGGCACCGAGACGGTGACGGGCGGCGACGACGGCGCCCTGCTGGGCGTGCGGCTGACCGCCGGCACCCACACGGTGGAGCTGACCTACAAGACCCCCGGACAGTCGGTAGGTCTGCTGATCAGCCTGGTGAGCCTGCTGCTGCTGGCCGCCCCCGCGGCGGTGCGGTGGATTGTCCGCCGCCGCCGGAAGGCCCCGGCAGAGGAGAAGACCCCTGCGGAAGAAGCTCCGGCAGAGGAGACCCCGGCCGAAGAGACTTCGCCGGCGGAAGCCCCGGAGGAAGAAGCCCCGGTCGAAGAGACCGTAGTCGAAGGCCCCCTTGCGTAAAGGGGGCTGGCTTTTTGCCTTTGGCAAAAAGACGGGGGGATTCCAAACCGCACAGCGGTTTGCTGTGCTTCGCACAGTATCCCTCCGACCTCCCTGCAGGCAAGGGAGGCGCCCTCTCCGTCACGGCTACGCCGTGCCACCTCTCCCAAAGGGAGAGGCAAGGGAACGCTGACGGCTATCCGGAACTCTCGGCACAGCCGGGGGGTTCGCTTACAAAAAGAGCCGACCCGGTGACGGGTCGGCTCTTTTGATACAGGCGATAATCACGCGACAGCCGCGTGGTTTTGAAAGAACCTTCCCCTTGAGGGGAAGGTGGCACGGCGTAGCCGTGACGGATGAGGTGTA
>JAFQKB010000072.1 GCA_017397125.1 Clostridia bacterium
AATAAAGGCGAATACGCAAAGCAATGTTAATAAGCGGAACAAGTGTTTTTTCATAATACCCTTCCTTTCTCAATTTACGCTCACATAACATTATTCAATTCTTGAGACTTTGCGTTTTACATCGCCATTGGACCCACCTCCTATAATAGGTTTCATATACAATAACGGTCAAAAACAGTTTTTGTGACATACTCGTTGAGTGCTTTTAGTGTTTTTGCAAATAACATCTAAGACAAAACAGCCACATAAAGAAAGAAAACGAACACAAAACGCTAACTTTGCAGGAAAAGCAAAACAGAGGCCCCACCAACTCGGTATTAGCCGATTAGGGGGCCAAAGCCCGGCGGGATCTCTGTTTTTAACAAATGATATATACTTGTGCTTTATTCAGCCGATTTCCCGACGGTAATGCCTGTAATCTCTTCGATTGTGAATTTGTCCGACCGCTTGGAAAGATAGTTTTCCATATCGGTTGTAAAGGAAGATGATTCCCCGTCTTCGTAGTCCAAGGTAACGGTCCCGTCGGCATCTACAATGATGTTTCTGAACACTAAAGGAGAATAAGATGTTCGGAAATGCTCGCCATCTTTATAAGTAGTTCGGCGAACAAAGATATGCAGCTCGTTTTTAAACGAAGAAGACACTCCGTCTTTTATGTACATAAAATAGGCACCGGAAAATTCAGCGGGAGAATAGGAAAACATAAAGTCCGGTTCTGTATCGCTTTTGTCTTTAACGTGTTGCTCAATTAACTTTTCAAGTAGTGTTTTAGGAATTTGATCTGCCTTAGTGGCATATGCACCCAAGCCCGAAACCTCATATTCCCGAGATAGTTCGATAGGAACCTTGTTGTATTTTTCGGCAAGAGTTTCTGGGTTGGTTATCGTAAGCGTTATTTTATCGCCGTTGCTCAAATCGGTTGCCTTATCAAACTGCAGATTACAAGCTTCTAGATGTTCAGTTTCAGCTTCAAGCTCAATAACGGGTTTTCCATCACCGGAGATGCCTTTATAAGATACAGAGATATCTTTGAAAACATCAACCGTTTCGACCTCAGTCAGGCCAGCGACCACAAAGGTTTTAGTTCCACCATTAATCCTGTTTGCAGCCGCACCAGAAACAGAAATGGAAACAGTAATGTTGTCTCCGTTAGAAAGACCTTCTAGGGGAGAATACTGCACGCTCATGCCTTCGTCATACAGTTCGTATTTTTCTTCCCACTCTATCATCTCGGCAAGGACTTCTGGTTCTTCTCCTATAATCTCACAGATAAGGTTGTAGCTCATAAAATTGACAGATACTGTGCCGGCGGAATTGTACCCATCAAAAGAAATGCTCACATAATCAAAGGCGTCTGTTTTAGAAAAGGAAGAAAACACGCCTACAAGAACAAGAAGCAATATCACGCCCAGAACGCCGGCGATAATCGGAACTTTGTGTTTTTGGAACATAGCCCCATAATCTGCGTTCTTTTCGGGAGTATATTCTTCTTCGGGTGTGTTCGTTCCTTTATTTCGTTCTGCAACGGCTTCTTCGCAATCGCAAACGCCGCTCTTTGGGATTTCATTTCCACAATAAGCACAGTAGCTCATATTAATGCTCCTTTTTATATTTATCAAACTGAAAAATAAATGGTTCCTGTCCGGGAAGCCCAATTATGGCTTCTCCAATTTTTAAATTACTAATGTCCCAATCTTCCACCACGTGAGCTTCGCGCTGCGTTTCGATGACGCCGCGACTCTGAACGGTCGGTAAATAGGACTCTAATTTTTGGTTCTTGCCGAACAGCCCCTGGATGTATTCGCGGGATGCGGCATCGTTAACACGGAAAGATACGGTGGTAGAGAAACCGGACAGAATACTGTGGGCTCTCTCTTCGCCGTAGTTGTCGTATATCTGCTCCACGTTTTGTACACCTATCATAAACTTGACGCCAAGACTACGGCCAAAATTTACCGCATCATCAATGTGGTTCAGATGCGGCAATAGTTTAAATTCATCAGTAATGAAATAGACATTACCGGTAGTACGTGTGCGGCCAAGAGCCTCTTTGATTGCCATATCAAACATAAGACTATATACCGGCGAGAGCATTCTTCCAATTCCAAGGTCGTACTCAATGAAGACGCGCGTTCCGCCTTTGTTTTTGACTAAGTGACGGAGTGACAAGGTGCCGCATTGAGCAAAGTTGCCGATAAACACTTCTCGAACGACCTGCTGCAGTTCCGATAACACGCCTTGCGTCTGTGGTGAATCGTCATTAGCAATATAACTGCTCAACGCGCGCAGGTCATCATAGCTCTCCACCATTTCTCGCAGAGATTTGGAAGTGCTGGCGTTTATGTAATTGATCAGGTTAACATTTGTCTGTTTCGCCAATGGATAGTGGCGGACAAAGTGCAACAAGCACGCCATAAACAAGTCTTTTGCCGCATTGGGGAAGAAAATTTGGTTGGTGCGCTCGCAAGCACCCGCAAACAAAGCTTTGGAAATCTCTATGACGCTTTCATAGAGCCGTGGGCCGTTGTCCAGTTCGTTGAAGATGTTCCAATAATCCAATCCCGAACGCCCTGTGGCTGTGTTATCGTTGCTGATCACCACGTCGCCAGGACGATAAAACTCTTGATAAAAATCGCCCTTTGTATCGAAGATTATCATAACATCGTCATTAGCCAAGTTATTGGAAAGCTGAGAGATGATTTGACAAAACGCGTTGGTTTTGCCGGTGCCAATACCGCCCAAGAACAACAAATGTTTACCGAGAAGATCATGGTCTAACGGAATGCGAGCAGGAAGACCGGTGGGGTCTATACCGCAGAAAGAGCAAATAGCGTTGTCCTGCGGTAAAACGGGGCAACTTGCTCGAAGTTCATTACCAAACAGAACAGAAGCATGCTGTTTCTTAGATGTACTCATACGTCCTCCTTATGTAATGCCGGTGTTAGGAGCAAAAACAATGCTGCTATTCTTTGCGGCGTCCTCTGCCAAGTCTTTTCCAGTAACGCCCTCCGCCGTTGTATTGGGGAGGCCAACGTCTTGCGCTTGGTCGGGGGGGGTTCCACTAATTGCATTGTCGTTTTGAGGTTCGTTTTGTGTTGCAGGAGGAAGTTCTCCGGCAACAATTGGGGTTTCGGTAGAGTGGTTTGCCGTGCCTTGTGCGGGAAGTTCACCGGATACTGCGTTGTTTTTGTTTTGTGAATAATTATAAGCAGGGTCTGGTTTGCACAAATAGTTTCCTTCGGCCGCTTGCGCAGAATTGATTTGGTCAGCTTTATCGGGAGTGATTTGGTTTAAAAAGTGGGCTTTTTCAATGTCAGATGTTGCGGTTTGGTTAGGGCAGGACGACAGTTGGTTATCAATGATTTTTCCGCGATGATAATTCATCGCATCGTACTCGTCCTCAGAAACCCTTCTTCTGGTCAAGGTGCCATTATCTTCTTTTAGGGCTTTCCCGTCGTTATACTCGAAAATGCCCCTATTGACAGCTTCGTTAAAATCATCTCTGTTAATATAATACTGGTTTCCGCCGCCTTCGCTCCAGTGTGTGTTGGCTTCGGTTTTACCATATGCGCATTTAAGATTGCCATCCTCATCACAGAGGCGTGCTTTTAAATCCGCATTTTGTGGGTCGTTTAACTTGTCCCAGTTCACGTCAAACGCAGCAACATTTCCTCGATATGTGTAGTCTGTTCCTCTTGGCGAATCGGAGGGGCGCCAAGGTTGCGTTTGAGTTTTGGATGCATATAGATTGGCATCTAAAACACCATCAGCATTTTTGCAAGAATTAACCGTGTATGCGTCAGTCAAAAAACCAGACATCTTGCTGTTATGGCTTTTAATATTATCTATATCATCGTTAGTGGCTGCAGTGTAAAAAGTGGTAGGTTGTCCATTAGGAATAATTCCGTTTTGAAACGTATCGTGACCTGGAAAAGCAGTGTCGTGTGGCGAGGCGTCAGAATGTCCCTCCGACGGTTCGTATAGATTCTGACAACAGTGTGCTTGAATTGCCAAAGAGGGGCTGTCGTGAACATCACTCATAACACAATCCCTCATCAATATTGAACGCCAATATATTCATCAGGCCCAGTGCGCCCATCACACTCTCGCAGGGTGGCTCCCACTTGAACGGCGTCGAAGACATAAACGACACCATTGCTACCAGCCTTGGTGGGCTCGCCCAAAACATTTCTAAGCCATGCACAATCTTCCTCAAACAACTCTTCGAAAGATGGCTTGCCGCCGCAGGCAGAGAACAGCTCAATGTGAGATAGTCTTGAACGATAAAAATACATTTTAGCTTTGAACGTTCTATCTATCAATTTAACATTTTCAAATCTAAAAAAAGCGTCCGAAGCGTCTTCGGAAACAATTTTGAAAGCACAAAAGTCTATTAAATTATTGATGATGTCGTTAACGGTGGTTTTAGCATTAATTTCGAATCCGTTAATCTCAATAATGCCTTTCTTCAAATCAGTCATATCTGTTACTCCTTCCATTTCTCAATGGCGTTATCGCCAAAGGTTTGTACATCATCAATCAACGCGCCGATTTCGGATGCCATCAGGTCCACGACCTTGTCGGGGAGCACCTCAGAGAAGCCGGTGTATTCCAACTCTTGCTTAAACGGCGTGGCGTGTTGTTTTCTGCGGATAACGAACGCCTCAGAAGCTCCTTTTGTTTTAACGGTCAACACTAAATCGGGCACCAGGCTCACTAGAACCACATTAAACAACCAAACAAAAACCAGTATTCCGGCAATTGTGTCGGTTATATCAAATAGTTTTCCGCCCAGTATGTAATTGGTCACTTTCGAGGTCAAATCCGATAATCCGGCCGCAGTTCCAAGAGCAGCTGCCATAAAACACAGTTTAAGCCAAAACCGTTTTCTCACGACAAAGAACGGCGCCACAAACGCAACCATACACAGATACCCCAAAATCGCGCCGCCCACTGCGAATGACTCGTTAATTGAGTTGAAGATCGAATAAAAGGGACTTGCAACTATCAGTGTTAATACAATGCTTAACAGAATGTTCAAAGCGCTTATTCGGTTGGATTTTTTAATTTCAATGCCAGCAATTTCAGCAATGGAAAACTCATATTGCTGCGCAATGCTACCTTTATACGACATGCCGCCGGCGTGGAACAGCAAGCGCTTATTGGTAACCTGAAGCTTCCCTTTGGCCCATTGGCCCCGAATGCGGGAACGCAAAGTGGCCACCTCGTACTGCTTGATGGCAACTTCACCGTCGTTAGGTTTAATAAGGTCTGGGACGATTTGACGTCCTCGTTCTGATGCATTAACAAAATTGGCTGTGGGAACCCCCATACCCATATGGTCAAACAGCTTAATGAAAAATGCTTTGGTAGAGGCCCCAGGTCGAGAACAAAAATCGCACTTTGCGTTTTCATTCAATGGACGACCACATTTAGTACAAAAGTTTGCCATTATTTTTCTCCTTTTTCTGTGTTATAGAGCTCAGCGCACATTTAGCCTTTTTATTTTCTGTAGCCTTTCGTTTTGATTTATCTTTGAAAGGAATCTTTGGTAGGCTGCTTTTACCTCCGTTAATCGTAATGGTGGCAAGTCGCAACGCCACCGTTATCCCAGTCAATTAACGAGAGACACGTACCGTTGTGTCCGTCTCCAAACAGTCGACCGCATCGAGAACACGTCTTTGTCCAGTCTTTTGAGATGTCGTATGCGTATTTCGGACACTTCTCTCCTCCACCGTGAGGGCAGGGAAACTCGTGACAATAGGCGCACTCAGACACAGTGGATGTAGTAAAGTCAGAATAATAGGTTGTGATGTACTTTAATCCGTCTGCGCTAACGTCCTCTATCACCTTAACAACACTCTTCTCCGCTTGTGGAGATCCGGGCTGGAAGGTTACGGACTCGGTAGGCTCTGTCTTCTTTGTAGTGCTGGCCTTAGTGGTGGTTGAGGATTTCTTTGTAGTTGTGCTTGTTGACTTCTGCGTTGTTGATGACTTTCCTGTTGTTGAGGAGGCCGTTGTGCTCACAACAGCAGACGCGTCCCCTTCCCCGCCGTCGGTTGAGGATGTGGTGGGCGCAGTCGTGGTAGTTGTAACGCTTGTTGTTGACGATGTTGATCTGGAAACGGTGTTATCCGTGTCGTTCGCTACATCCGACTGGGACACGTCGGAGGCAGTTAAAAAATCTGTTTGGTCCGTGTGTGCGCCGACAATGACAATGACACTCACGACTAGCACAACACAAACGATGGTTTGAGCGTTTTTGTTTTTCACAAGGTGTTTAAACATCTTTTTCATAACACTTCTCCTCAAAAACTATGTTTATAATTCACTCAAGACACTTAAGCGTTCTTTATGTTTTGTAATCACTTGCTCATCTTTTTATGTTATTCCATCCCGAAAAAAGCCAGAATTTCCAGCAACGATACTGGACAGTAATAATTAGCATCCACGCCCACATCGTAGTGCAAAAGGCCCTGCTTGCGCATTGCCTCGTTGTGCTCCGGCTTGTTATGTTGGTGGCCGTGGAGGTGAATGCTCCCGTGCCACATTCTCGGCCACTCCTCGATCAGATAGTGGAATAGCGCGAAATGCTGCCCGTCAAAGTTCACTTCCAGGAAGTCGCTCACATCTGCAAACAAGCACTCATCATAGTGCCGATCGTGGTTCCCTCGGAGCAGGATCTTCTTGCCGTTGATTTGGGCGATCAGACGGTTGGCCTCTTTCACCGTTCCCTTGTGCGCAACGTCACCCAGGATATAAAGTGTGTCGTGCTGCTTTACTCGTGCGTTGATATTCGCTATCAATGTGTGGTTCATCTCCTCAACGTTGGCAAAGGGACGGCCACACATCTGGATGATCCCGGAATGATTCAAATGCAAGTCGGCCGTAAAATAAATCATCCACTTAAATCCTTTCAAGTTTCAATACAGATCCTCGCTGTACAGCTGCCGTTCGCCTCGAATAGCCTTGGCTGTGAAGTAGCCATCCGCTCACAGCAGCTGCTGCGTCGTTGCCCGGGGATAACCGCCTCCACCGTCTTGCTGGCTCGAATGAAAGTAATCTGAATAGCAGCACATAAAATCATGGTTCTACCTCCTTCAACAACACTGTACGAGCCTCCAAATACGGCAAAAGCGCCTCCAGGGCGATCGCCGAATCCATAGCATCGATCGTCTCGCTAATAGCATCGTATGCCGACCGGAGATCTCCACCAGAGCGCTGCAGGTATTCCGCCACCAGGGCGTCGCGCTTTGCTCTCCAATCGGTCAATTCAAACGTGTATGCACTGTTCTGTGTTCGGAAGATCAGCACGTTTCCGTCGACCGACAGTTCTCCGTAACCGGTTCTCAAATACCAATCGTCGTGGTCTTGTCTTTCTTCCGACCACTCGGCACCGGAAAAGTACATAAACGTTTTGCCGGGGCTCTTTCTTTCGCTCTCCAGCAACAGAAGTTCACCAAGACGACCGACGTAATTTTGGCGCCAACTCCACATCATGGACTTCTCTTTGGCCGGCTCCACTTTCCGGCAAACCGCCAACCCGTATTCTGCGATCCTCTTCGCCATTGCGCAACCTCCTCCAATGTAGTGCCGACTCCGTTTCAGTAGTAAATAACGTTTATCTCTCCCCGGATCCGCGTTGCCTTTATAATGAAAAATTGAAAAATTGAATATTTTTCGCAGAAGTGGTCACCAAAAGAAAAACCACGGAGTTTCCGCAGAAACTCCGTGGCAGATGTGCGAGCACACAAGATATGCTACCATACGTGCGTCGCTCAAAAATTAAATTGTCGGCATCGATCAGTCTCAATTATCGCCTATCCTCGCAAATGTCAGTGCTGCAAGTTTTACTGAAACTCAGTCACGATTTTCGTGACGCAAAATTTGCTCATACCGAGTGCATAGATGGCTGTAGCGAGAGTCGCCCTCTTAACTCTAACCTGCATATTAGGATACAGCTGTAGCTGGTTGGCAACTTGTTTTGTAATTGATTTATCACCACACGCGTTGTAAGAGTTCTAGGTTTTGTCGCTTATTTTCCATCGAGATATGAGTATACAAATCCAGCGTTGTTCCTATTTTTTGGTGCCCCAGGACACAAGATGTCGCTTTAATTGAACATCCACATTCGATACAGCGTGTCGCAAAAGTATGACGTAAACTATGGAAACGGAAATCTTTAAGCCCTGCGCCCTTAAGGTATCGCTTGAATTTGTATTGCATTACTCGGGGCTCGGCCCATCTTTTGTTTTCACAACCTAAGAAGTATTCTTGGTTACATCCTTTCTTTCGAAAATATGACATATGATCCATCAGAAAAGAGGGAATCGGTATGTTTCGAACGGACGCTTTCGTTTTTGGTGTTCCTTCAAACAAAACTGTCCCCTTGCCTTTCTCGCAGGCCAAACGTTGCATAGTCCGTCGCACATAAATGCAATCCTCGGTAATATCTTCCCAATGCAAAGCACACAACTCGCCAACGCGCAAGCCGGTATATAGCGCCAATAACACTCCGAATTTGTACACATCGATATCTTGTTGAAGATATTGTACGAACTTCCTTTGTTCTTCTTGGGAAAGTACCTGGATTTCTCTTTTCTCGCTCGCCAAATATACAATATCCGGCAATGGCAAGCTGTATTGCTTATGCCCATATTTGAAACAGGAATGAAGAAACACAAGCACAGCGTTAACGGACTGCGGCGATAGTCCGGTCTGCAAACGACCTAGTGCAAATGCGTGTAGCGTTGCCGTTGTACAGTACAGAACAACCTGCCTGTTAAGTTCGTTTTGAATATGATTTTTGTAAAACCCATAATATCGCTGGTAGGTTGAGGGCTTAATTCTGCTTTTGTTGAGAAATAGCCACTCTTCGACCAGTTGTGAAACTGTCAAACTTTGCATAGATGTTACAGGCTTTTGGTAGAGAATGATTTGCTCCACTTTAGCCTGTCTTTTCGTCTTGGCCTCTTGATAAGAGCGCGCATATACAGACCCATATTTGCGTTTTCCTTGGACGTCGATCTCCTTAACATACCGGGCTTCCCAGTAACCGTCCTTTCGATGATAAATACCGTCTTTTCTTCTTGACATAACTATTTCCTCCGTTTAATTCTATACCACTTTCAATACGACGTGCTTGTGAACAAATCGGTTGCTTTTATCGCGTTTTCTTTGTTTTGCGCGGAAAAACTATTGAAAATAATGCCAAAACTTGCTATACTGAATGCGGTACAGCCGCATTTTACATCATTTTTCATGCGTTAGTTTGACCACTTCTGCGAAACGGCGTTGCAGGTTGCGTTGTCAAAAGAAGAAAACTTTTTGGCATGGGCTTTGACCTTTTTTTCGTGAGCCTTACCCACCTCGATGAAGCCGTTTAAAACGTAGAAGGCCAACTCAGGATTATCTGAAATCAGTTGCTTAAGACATGCTTTTAACAGTTCTGGTTCCATAGAAACATTGTGCTCGGTGCAAAACGTTATTACTACCCAAACCGGAAAAGAGTCTATATGTGAGTTCGTTTTTCGTTGGCTTTTCACATAATTTTGATATCTGCTCCAATATATTTCAAGTTCTTGGTTAACTCCCTCACCGATGTTGACCTCCTCCTTTCTGTCTAAAAATGGGTAATAAAAAAAGACGCAACACTTCTTTCAAAATGAAAGAAGCATTTTACGTCTCTTTGTCTTAAAATTAATTACTTTATTGCGCAGCCAAAGCAATAAAGCCTTTACTGCGACTTTTGTGTTTTGAAAATCCTGCATTTCACACGGATTGTTTCTGTTACGTTGTCGGAAACATATCGTTGAAAGCCTGTGACATAATAATACAACATTTAACAGAAAATGTCAAGTTTTTTGACTGGAATTAGTTCTTATCTTTTGATGATTTTGCTTCTCGCTGCTTACGCTTTGGATAGGGCGCTTTTTCAGGAATCATCCAACCAATTTTTGATTTGTAAGCCCCAGGAATGCGTCCGGCATCGCACATATTCTTAACTGATGCTCGAGATTTTCCGTGTTTTTGGGCAAACTCTGTTGCTGTTATATAATCCGTTATGTTTCTTGTTCCGAAAAAACCCTCTGACATAATAACCAAGCAGCGATTATCGTCGACAAAAGCAATGGTTTGGCCTGGTACGTTTTCCATTTTTATTGTCGATGCATTCCAATAGCCGTCGTTACCCTTAAAACTGCTGGGGTGCGAAAAAGAAGAAAGAAGCCGATTCAGCACAACTGAGTCGGCTTTAATTATAGAGCCGTTTGTGCAAAGCAGCAACAGTTCCTTGTTTTGTGAGATCAAACGTAATTTCATAATACGACATCCTTTCTGATTGGAGTGAATTATCATCAAAAACGATTCTATAACAACACGAGCCGAAATCGTTCAACAACTGCTTTTGTTACGCGAAAAGTTTTTGCACTTACAAGCCGAAGAAGAAAGACAATACATATGCGAAGATAGCCCCTATTCCAAAGTGATTACCAGCACCTTTGGCAGCTATGCAGAGTTTTCACATTGTCATTCTTTGCGTTTGCAAGAGGCTGTTGTGACAAGGCCTGCCTTGATACGGGAGATCAACTGGGATTTGTTTGTCACCAGTGAAGGGAAAACCAATCGTGAACTGGTTGAGGATGGAGGCTCCCCTTATGCGGAAGATAAAGCCGAGGGATTGATCGAACTTCACCATCTTGGGCAACGATTTGAATCTCCTTTTGCAGAATTAACCATGATAGAGCACATGCGTGGGGGAAATAACAAACGAATCCATCTAAACGAAGGCAAAAGCTGGCGCGAAGACGAAGAAAAGGTGAGCGCATTTGCCTCAGAAAGGCAGAAGTATTGGCGGTTGCGACTAGCTGGAGAATATTCTCTTGCGCCAACAATTTCCTTTACCGTCTTGCCGAACCGCAACGTCTATGGCAATAATGAGTTTTCGGAACAGGTTCGTTCTGCGGTTGAAGCGTTATTTATGGAATGTAATGAAGAAGATCTGGTCTACTTAAGAGACACTGCGCAAAACTACGCAATTATAAAACACACAGGAGCACGGACAATCGGCGAGTTCGTGGGATTGGATACAATGAACAATGTCGCAACTCTTCGATGCCCTCGTTGCGAATCTAGTAAAATCAGCTGTAACGGCCACTACAAAAAGGACGATCAAGATATTCAACGCTATTTGTGTACAAATTGCAGAAAAACGTTTTCTGCCACTCACGGTTCTATTCTTGCCGGTAGCGATCTCTCTCTTATGGATTGGCTCAAGTTTATTCATTGTTTTTATAATGGCTATTCGCTTGAAAAAACGGCCAAGCTTTGTAACTTGGAGAAGAAAAGTGCGTATAATAATCGACTTAAACTGTTCTATGCTCTAAAGTTGTTGGATGAAAACGTAAAGCTCACTGGGAATGTGGTGGTCGACGAAACGTATGTCCCCAACAGTCTTAAAGGTAATCATGATAAGAACCCAAACCACAAACAACCTAGAGCATCACACAAGAGAGGACACGAGGATCACACCCCGGGCACGTCCAAAGAAAAGGTGTGCATTGCTTGTGCGTTAGATGAGGACGGCAACTCTATAGCCCATGTGGCTGGTTTGGGTAGCCCGTCAGCTGCCTTGTTAGAAGAAGCTTATAGAGGAGTCATCACACCCAAAGACATCTCTTGCCTATACTCAGACAAGGCAAAGGCAACTCTAAAATACGCTACTGACAACAACATCCCTATAAAGCAAGAAACAATGATTCGAAAAAACAAAAATGGTGTGTATGCCTACCGAGAAAATATTACGCCAGAACGATATGAAGTAAATCGCTATTTAGAAAGGATAAACGCATACCATTCACGATTAAAACGATTTCTGGCTGGCTTTTCGGGAGTTTCCACGAAAAATCTTGCAGGATATATGTATCTGTTCAGTTGGAAAGAACGTAACAAAGGGCGAGACATAGCCGAAGTTTATCAAGAGTTGCTTGAAATCATGCTACGGCCGCAACTACATTTGTCAGAAGACGAACTTCAAAACGGCGTGTGTTTCCCGGATCCGATTCAGCAAGCACAGCGTGTGGGCAAAATTAAAGATATGAAAAAAGCTTCAAATATCTATGAGTTATATGCACAGGGAGTACCCGTGAAAGTAATCGCTCAACGTTTCAATATGTCGCAGGAGGGCATATATAAACAACTAAGAAAATATCGAAAGCTCGGTTATGCATACGAAACGCCAAAGGAAAGAATATCAAACGGTTATGTCTATACTGGACCAAACGTCTTCGACGCATTATTGGATGAAACAAGGGAGCTTCTTGGGATTGGTTCGCAAGTAAACAAACGCCGTGAAGAAATGTATGCGACCAAGCAAGTGTGGCCAGGAACAGTAAAGTCGTTTGTTCAGACTATGGCAAAAAAGTACAATATTAGCCGGCAAACAGTAAAGAATAATCTGTCGAAGCAAAATGTTATTGAACAATTAAAGGTCCCTGTCCATGCATATGAAGAATATCCGGTAGAGTCGACAGCAGATACTTATCGTCGCATATATAATCGATACTTGGAATTAAAAGCACAACACCCTGACTCATACAAGTATGAACTTGTTGAAATGCTTGCAACAGAGACAGATTATGCTGAAGTTACACTTCGGGGCATCATTAAAGAGATGGAAAGCCCAGGCGCCCAGACGTCTTCTGCTACCAAAACGCGTGTTTCGCCAAAAGAAACAGCTAATAGAAACAAGGCGTTGTTTGTTGATTATATGAACTGGAAGGGAACTAAAGAGGAGTTCTATAACTTTACAAAAGAAAAATATAAAATTGGAAAACAGATGACAGACGATATTTTGAAATTGATGGTCTTGTCTGATCCTAAAAGAAAAGAACTTCTTTAAGCTGCTTGCGGAATAGGTTGTAATGCGAAAATGTCTTTACTACGAACGTAGTTAGGTTCTTTGAAAAGATCAAAGAACAAATCCCTCTCAGCATTAAATCCTGAAATCTTTTTGTGGTTCTCCAGCCAAACGAACAGGCCAATATAGTGGTTCAGATATTTGGTGGCAACACCGTTATACGGACGCAAAAATCTTCTGAATCTTGCATGGAGATTGTTGACGTTTTGGATGTGCAGAGCGCCCCTAACTTCGGGCGGCGAAATCATACTGCGCGGGTTGGTGTGCGAAGCAAGACGAATGTTTTCAACGTTCAGGGTTTCGAAAAAGCGTTTGAATGTATGGGCTTTGTCGGTCAACACGATGGAGTCCTGTACAATTCTATCCGCAAAAGCATAGGCCAATTGACTTTCAGTCGCGTTTCCTTTTCCCAGAACCTCGGCGTAGGTTTGCCCGTTCCGCTCTACCGCACACATTACACAGGCTTTGCCACCGCTAGACGAGCGATTATCGGTGCCTCTTTTGTACGCCGGTCTAGGCATGCAAAATCGTTTGCTCTTCGTGTGATTGCCTTTGTAGTTGATGGACATAAATAGGTCGTCGACCTCTACGATACCGCCCAGAGTTCTTCCGTTTTGGTCTTTCTGCAAGGCGTTCAGTATTTTGTGACGCCAGATAAAAGCGGTACGATAAGAGATACCGCACGCTTCTGCGCTTTTTTGAATGGAAGCTCCACTTAACATCATAGAAATGTACTTTTTCCAGCGATTCAGATCGTAATGGGAATACGCAATGGGCGTGTAAGAAGTTTCAATAAACGTAGTAGCGCAACCAGAGCATTTATATCTCTGGTGGCCTTTTCTGTCTTTTCCGTATTTACTGATCCTTTTGCTGCCACAACGCTGACAGACGGTGGAGTGTTTAATAGGCGGCATTACGTTTTCCTGAGAGCTCTGCAAAAGGGCAAGGATTTTCTCAGAAAGAACCTGCAACTCATCCGAGGAATAATGGGCCACCTGATTCACCAAAAAAGACACTCGATCCATATGCGTTTCCTTTCTTTGGTTTTGTTAATTATATTATAGCCGATTGGCTAGGTTTTGTCAAGAAGAAAACACAAAAAAGTGAGTATTTATGCGGGCTTTAAAGGGCTATAGAACATTTCAACACAAATGTTCATTATAGCCCATTGTCAGGACAGAGAAAAGCGCCGGAGCGTACACGCTCCGGCGCAGGGTGGTTTTTCGGTTTTGCTATACGTGAAATACGGCCATTATTTTGTGTGAATCACCATTAAAACCCCGCCTGTTTCTTGATCTATGGCTATGGAAGCAACGCCGCCAAGATGGAATATGCTGGGGAGAGTTCCATGAACGATCCACGCATTGGCAGTTTCATTGAATTTGACCACATAGGGGGACTCGTCGTTTTCATACACTTCTTGGATCACTTTTTCCGCTATTTGGACGGCTTCCTTTGCATTTTCCACCTTTCCAAACGTCCCGGAATACTGGACAAAACTGAACTCAATCAATTCTTCTCTTGAAGCGTTGTATAGGTCTATCGCATCCGTATCGGCATATGGAATGTAACTATCCGCTATTGCAATCCGATAGTTTCTTGTAGAAGTAACCGCTACTATTACGATAACGATAGTCAGCAGGATGCCTAAACCAATCCAAATTGCCTTTTTCATTGGTGACCGCTCCTTTCTCGCATCGCATTTTTCAATCAAAAATCCTTCCAATTTCATTATATACGAAACGGCCGGGCTCACACAATGGATGTTTTCAACAAAATCCCCCGGCCATCATTGTACAATGTGCGAAAACCAAGTCCGTAGGGGACGGGTTTCCCGTCCCGAAAACAGTAAACATTCCTTACTGTTTTGCTCTATCTGACCCAACAGTTTTAGTTTGCTTCGAAATAATACCACTGAGATTCCGATAGAGGGGTAACGGTTTTGCTATATTCCACGAATGGCTCGTTGTCTTCGTCAAGAGAATACGCTAGGCCGGCGCCGAAATCTTTCCACCGTGTCCATCTTGTAAACACTATGGAGTTATCACTCCTGCTGATTATTGTATAGCCACGCTTAAACAGTTGATTGACAATTCGGTTCAATTCTTCATCCTGTGTTTCTGCAGAAGCATACAAACGGTGAAAATACACTCGTTCTTCACTGTTTTCGATACGTTGCACGGCTTTTCTTAATAATTCTCCATCTTCTTCCAATAATCTATCTGCCTGAGCGGCGCTCGACACCAGGGAGCCGATTATCGCCCATAAGCCACCGATAACAAGCAGGATCACAACGACGACTAAAACCAATCTTTTTATGATGCGAATGGAATTATTCTTCATCTATAACCGCTCCTTTCTCGCAGCTGGTTCCTTTTTCATCCTCCTACAACAGATGTTTTCGCCCAAGTATCACCAATTCGCTTATTGCGTGATATTAACATGACACATTCTATGGGCAATAAGAGAATAAAAGGTAGCGTTCTCTTGATGGCATCGACAAGCGTAAATTTGGTTCCATCCTCTTTTACCACTTTGAGATTGAAGAAGGGTGGTTATCCTGGCTACATTCTTGTCAGAATTCTTACTTATGTTTTCTCTTGTGCCTATTTTGCAACCTAATTCTATCGTATTTTGTGTTCTTATAACTATCTATTTGAAACTGTAGAATCAGTGAAACAATCACAGATTGCAGGGTAATAATTATCATAACTACCCGAGAAGTGACACTTTCACTAACGAAGTACAGGATCATATAAAGACCAGTTAAAAAGCACTCTGCTATAACATATATCTTTTTTGCTGAAAACCAAAACCTAAAGGCGCTTTTATAATCGTCAACATAATTTTCAAGGTATTTCATGTTAACAACTTCCCAAAAAGACTTGTTTTTCTTAAGCTTTCTTATGGAGTTATATTTGCCACCTCTATCGCACCAAACAATTGACCATATAACATACCTAATAAAATAATATCCAATAACATTGCTAGCCACAGTTATCAAAAACAGGCCCAACAAAAACCTTTCATCAATTTGCATACGAATCCTAACCTCTTCAACAATTACAAATTGCACGGCTCTATGTCTCATTCGTTCCCCGTCCAAAAACTTTTCCACTTCAATTATATACGAAACGGCCGGGCTCACACAATGGGTGTTTTCCACAAAATCCCCCGGCCGCCGTTGGTCAATGTGCAAAAAAGACGGCATCTGCCGTCTTTTTCTCAATACTCCCCTTTTTTCAGCATCTCACGGATGTGGGCAAAGGTGGCGGCCTCCCCCTGCTCGGCCACCATCCGCAGCCACCCCTCGATCAATTCGGAGGTCTCCGGGTGGATGCTGCGCCGTGGTTTTCCCCGGAGAAAATACTCCAGGGGGTACTCATCCGTATATTCTTTGCCCCGATAGATCTTGCTGGCCGCCAGCCGGTCGCAGAACATCTCCGCCACATACCGCACCGGCATCTTGACCGGCATCACCCGCCCGGCGGCGGGGTTGTAGTCGGTCCAATACTCAAAGTGGTGGCGGTTGCGCCCCTTGTGGTGGAGCCAGGCCGCCGAATAGCCGTACAGCGCCCGCTCCTGCTCATTGGGGCTGCGGTCCCCCTGATAGTACCGGGCACCCACCCAGAACTCCGCCGGGGCATACTTGGACAGGTCGTGAAACAGGCCCTGCCAGCCGATACCGGCCCGAAAGCAATGGGCGATCACCCGATGCCGGTGCCGGGTGATGGTGATAAAATGCCGTATGGGGTGCATGGGTCTCTCCTCCTGACGGCCTTGCAAAGCGCCGCATAGTGTGGTACAATAGGGATACAAATTATCGGTCCGCCACCCGGGCCACGCCCGCCGGCGGCTGGGAGCCGTCGAATATCCACCGGGTATCCGGCATCAGGGACATGCACAGGCAGTCCCCCTCCGCCACGATGAGGTGGTCCACCAGCCGGATATCCAAGGGTGCCAGCACCTCCTGCACGAACTGGGTGGTGGTCACGTCCGCCTCGGACGGAAAGGCGTAGCCATTGGGATGATTGTGGGCCAGCACCACCTGGGTGGCGTTGTCCCGCAGGGCCTGCTGCACCGCCAGACGGATATTGAACTGGGCGGAATTGACGCTGCCCTCAAAGATGCGGGTGGTGTTGAGCAGCTTGCGCTTATTGTCCAGGCTGACCAGCACCACCGACTCCTCCTTGCGGCCCAAGAACCAGGGGATCACGTGGTCCGCCACCATATCCGCATTGTATAACTGCCGCACCAGCCCGGTCACGTCCCGCTGGTACCGCCGGGCGGTGTGACCCGCCAGGGTCAGCAGGGTAGCCACGTGGGGTGTCACCCCCGGCACGGTGACCAGGTCCTCATAGGCGGCGTCCAGCACCTGGGTCCAACCGCCGAACTGGGCCACCAGCAGGTGGGCCAGGTCGTTGGTGTTGCGATAGGGCAGGGCGTAGAACAGCAGCAGCTCCACGATCTCGTGGTCGCTGAAAGAGTCCAGTCCGCCACACAGCAGACGCTCCTTCATCCGCTGCCGATGCCCGGTATGGTCGCCGGTCGGCGCTTTTTTCTCAGCCATAGTTCCTACCCCCATTTTGCTTGTATACACAGCCTATGTTACCATATTCCCGCCCGTTTGTAAAGAGGAGGCACCCTATGAAAACCACCCTCACCGTCACCAAAAACGATGCCGGCCAGCGGCTGGACAAGTTTTTGACCAAGACCTATCGCAATCTGCCCACCTCCCTGCTGTATAAGGCCATCCGCAAAAAGGATATCCGCATCAACGGCAAGCGGTGCGAGGCCTCCCAGCGCCTGGCCGAGGGGGACGCCGTGTACCTGTTTCTGCCGGACGACGCCCTGGAGATCGCCCCGCCCACCTATGCGTTTATGCACGCCTCCCGGCAGCTGGACGTGGTATACGAGGATGAGCATCTGCTGCTGCTCAACAAAAAGGCGGGGCTGCTGGTGCACCCGGACGACCGGGAGTTTGCGGACACCCTCCTGTTCCGGGTGCAGCGGTATCTGTACGAAAAGGGCGAGTACGACCCCGACGCCGAGCAGAGCTTTGCCCCGGCGCTGGTCAACCGCATCGACCGCAACACCAGCGGCATCGTCATCGCCGCCAAGACGGCGGTGGCCCTGCGCATTCTCAACGAAAAGCTGAAAAACCGGGAGATACAGAAATACTATCTCTGCATCGTCCACGGCCGGATGTCCAAGCCGGCCGACACCCTGGAGGGCTATCTGGAAAAGAACGAGGCCCAGAACCGGGTGTACATATCCGACACCGCCAAGCAAGGCGCCCGCACCATCCGCACACGGTACAAGGTGCTGGACCAGCGGGGCGATCTATCGCTGCTAGAGATCCATCTGCTGACCGGGCGCACCCACCAGATCCGCGCCCACCTGGCCAGCATCGGCCACCCCCTGCTGGGGGACGGCAAATACGGTACCAACGCCCTCAACAAGGGCACCGGGTTTACCAAGCAGGCTCTGTGCTCCTACCGGCTGGCCTTCCAGTTCACCACCCCCGCCGGCGAGCTGGAATACCTCAACGGCAAGCAGTTTGCCCTGCAGGACGTATGGTTCGCCGAGGCATTCCAAAAGGGCGAGATCGGGTCATAACACAACCGCCAAAAGAGGCACTCACCGTACAGCGGTGAGTGCCTCTTTTTCATTCAAACGTTACCGCCCCATCGGCGATGCCGATGCGGATGGTGTCCCCCTTTTGATACACCCCGGCCAGGATCCGCTCTGCCAGGGGGTCCTCCACCCGGGTCTGCACCGCCCGGCGCAGGGGGCGTGCCCCGTACACCGGGTCAAGCCCCGCCCCCGCCAGCCAGGGAGCCACCGCCGGGTCCACCCGGCAGGTGTAGCCCAGCCCGGTCAGCCGGGCGCACAACCCCTCCAGCATCCGGGCGGCGATCTGGGCCACCTGCTGGATATTCAGGGGCCGGAACAGCACGATCTCGTCCACCCGATTGAGAAACTCCGGGCGGAAGAGCTGCTTGAGTTCTCCCATAGCGGCGGCCCGAAGCGAGGCGATGCTCTCCTCGCCCGCCCCGGCGGCAAAGCCCACCCGGCCCTCGCCGGCCAGGCGCCGCGCCCCTACGTTGGAGGTCAGGATCACCAGGGTGTTGCGAAAATCCACCCGCCGCCCCTGAGAGTCGGTGAGCTGCCCGTCCTCCAGCAGCTGCAGCAGCAGGTTGAAGATATCCGGGTGGGCCTTTTCGATCTCGTCGAACAGCACCACGCTGTAGGGACGGCGGCGCACTGCCTCGGTGAGCTGGCCGCCCTCCTCGTGGCCCACGTACCCCGGCGGCGACCCCACCAGCCGGGAGACGGCGTGCTTTTCCATATACTCGGACATATCCAGGCGGATGATGGCCTTTTCATCCCCAAACAGCGCCTCGGCCAGGGCCTTGCACAGCTCGGTCTTGCCCACCCCGGTGGGACCCAGAAAGATAAAAGAGCCGGCGGGGCGGTCCGGGTCCTGCAGCCCCACCCGGCTGCGGCGGACCGCCCGGGCCACGGCGGACACCGCCTCCTCCTGCCCCACCAGCCGGCGGTGGAGAGTCTCCTCCAGGTGCTGCAGGCGGCGGCTCTCCTCGCCGGACACCTGCTGGGCCGGGATGCCGGTCCACCCGGCCACCACCGCCGCCACGTCCGCCGCCCCCACCTCGCCGGTGTGACCGGTGTCCAGGCGGTGCCGCTGCCAGTGCTCCATCCGCTGCTCCAGCCGGGCAGACAGCTCCTTTTCCTCGTCCCGCAGCCGGGCGGCTCGCTCAAAATCCTGCTCGTGGATGGCGGACCTTTTCTCGGCGGACAGCCGGGCCGCCTCCCCCTCCATCTGCCGCACGTCGGTGGGCGCCGCCTGGGCCCGCAGCCGCACCCGGCTGGCCGCCTCGTCCATCAGGTCGATGGCCTTATCGGGCAAAAAACGGTCCGGAATGTACCGCACCGACAGGTCCACCGCCGCCGCCAGAGCCTCGTCCCCGATGCGCACCTTGTGATGGGCCTCGTACTTATCCCGCAGGCCGTGCAATATCTCCCGGGCCTGGTCCGGGGTAGGCTCCCCCACCGTCACCGGCTGAAACCGCCGCTCCAGGGCGGCGTCCTTTTCGATGTGCTTGCGGTACTCGGCGATGGTGGTGGCACCCACCAGCTGCAATTCGCCCCGGGCCAGCACCGGCTTGAGGATGTTGGCGGCGTCCACCGCCCCCTCTGCCGCACCGGCACCGATGAGATTGTGCAATTCGTCAATGAACAGCAGTACGTCCCCTGCCTTGCCCACCTCGGCGATGGCGTTTTTCACCCGCTCCTCAAAGTCGCCCCGGTACTTGGTGCCCGCCACCATCCCGGTCAGGTCCAGGGTCAGCAGCCGCTTGTCCCGCAGGGGCTCCGGCACCTCGCCGGCGGCGATGCGCTGGGCCAGGCCCTCAGCCACGGCGGTCTTGCCCACCCCCGGCTCGCCGATGAGGCAGGGGTTATTCTTGGTGCGGCGGCACAGGATCTGGATGACCCGATGGATCTCCGTATCCCGGCCGATGACCGGGTCCAGCTGGCCGGCCCGGGCCAGCCGGGTCAGGTCCCGGCCATACTGATCCAATATGGGGGTGCGCCCCGTCCGGGTGGTCGGCCGGGCAGCCCCCGCCGCCGGGGTCTGGGTGCCCACGATGCGGTTGAGATCCCCCAGCAGCTCGCCCGGGCGGCCGTCCAGCAGAGTCAGCAGCCGCACCGCCACGCTGGTGTCGTCCCGCAGGATGGCGCCCAGCAGATGCTCGGTGCCCGCCATCCGCTGGCCCGCCATAGCCGCATCGGTCAGCGCCGCCTCCATGGCCGCCTTGGCCCGGGGGGTAAAATCCTCCGGGGTGAGGGTGCTGTAGCTGCCCCCGGTCTGGGCAGCCAGTATCCGCTCGGTATACCGCATCACCGTAATGCCCCTCGCCCCCAGCACCACCGCCGCCACCCCGGTGCCCTCCCGCAGCAGCCCCAGCAGGACGTGCTCTGTGCCAATATAGGTGTGGCCCATCTCCCGGGCCGCCTCGATGGCCATATTCAGGGCGGTGTTCGCCTTTTCCGTAAACCGCTTGAACCGATACATAGTGCCCCTCCTCTTCTCCTTCTTGTAAGAATATAGGCGGGTTTGTGTCCACTTATACATTAGGAATTTTTTTGCACCCAATGCCCCCGACCCACATACACTGTCAGTGTAAGGGGGTGGAATGAATGTGTCTGCGTAATCTGTTCTGCGGCAGTGACTGCAACTGGATCCTGCTCATCATCATCGTTCTGTTGTTGATTGATGACAACGGTTGTGGCTACAACACCCGCGACAATGATTGTGGTTGCGGCTACAACACCCGCAACGACGGTTGCGGGTGTGGCTGTGGTTGCTAAGCAACCCGCAACAGCTCAGCGGCCATCCCGGTGGATGGCCGCTCCTTTTTTTCGTCTGTCTCTGACAACTATTGACAAAATCGCCTTTTTTTGGTAATATTGTTACAATAAATACAGAAAAGGAAGGATCATTATGACATCCACCGGTATCGTACGCCGTATCGACTCGGCAGGCCGCTTTGTTCTGCCCATCGAGCTGCGCCGCACCCTGGACATCCAGGACACCGACGCCCTGGAGATTTTTTTGGAGGATAACACCATCGTTCTGAAAAAATACCAGCCCGCCTGCATCTTCTGCGGCAACGCCCGGGACGTCAGCGGATACAAGGGCAAGAACGTCTGCGGCAACTGCCGCCGGGAGCTGGGCGATTCGGTCTGAATTCCATACGAGCAATAATGATCCCCCGGCACAGCCGGGGGTTTTCGCTTACAACAAAAACAGCCGCTATCCGGGTGGATAGCGGCTGTTTTTATCGGTTTATCATACGCTGGGGGTCTCGTTGCGGCGCTCAAAGATGCGGGTGATCTCCGCCAGGTCGTCGTCCTCCTCCGGCCAGGCAGACACCTCAAAGGTAGTCTGGTTGGGCACCTGATTGCTGGCAGAGCGGCTGGGGGCGGCCTTATAGTCGGCGGTCAGCCCGGTGGCGATAACGGTCACGCTGACCGCGTCGCCCATATCCTCATCCAGGCTATAACCCCAGATGATGTTGGCATCGGCGTGCATCTGCTCGCTGATGGCGCTGGTGGCCCGCTCCATCTCCTCAAAGTCGAAGTCCTCGGGAGCCACGATGTAGATCAGCACGCCGTGGGCGCCCTGGATGGAGGTCTCCAGCAGGGGGCTCTCCACCGCAGCCTTGGCGGCCTCTTCGGCCCGGTCCTTGCCCTCGGCACGGCCCATACCCATATGGGCAAAGCCGGCATCCTTCATGATGGTCAGCACGTCGGCAAAGTCCAGGTTGATATCACCGGGACGCAGGATCAGCTCGGAGATGCTCTGCACACCCTGACGCAGCACCTCGTCCGCCAGCTCAAAGGCGTTCTTCATAGTCAGCTTTTCGGTGGTGACCAGACGGATGCGGTCGTTGGGGATGACCACCAGGCTGTCCACGTGCTCCTTAAGGGCGGCGATGCCGTCCTCGGCCTGGCTCATGCGGCGCTTGCCCTCAAAGGAGAAGGGCTTGGTGACGATGCCGACGGTGAGAATACCCATATCCCGGGCGATCTCGGCCACCACCGGGGCTGCGCCGGTGCCGGTGCCGCCGCCCATACCGGCGGTGACAAACACCATGTCCGCGCCCTGCAGGGCCGCCACGATCTCGTCGCGGCTCTCCTCGGCGGCACGCTGGCCACGCTCGGGGTTGCCGCCGGCGCCATGGCCGCGGGTCAGCTTTTCGCCGATCTGGATCTTGTGGGTCGCCAAAGAAACGTCCAGCACCGCCGCATCGGTATTGACCGCCATAAACTCGACGCCGCGCACGTCGGCACGGACCATGCGGTTGATGGCGTTGCCACCACCGCCGCCGACGCCGATGACCTTGATGGTGATGCTGTTGTTCGGGACAGCGGGAGCAATATCAATGAATCCCATATGGTTGTCCTCCTTTTTATACAAGAAGTAGAATCAAGTTATAGTTTTATACACTTTATATTGTAGCACAGCCTGTCCTGCATTTCAATAAAAAAATGATAAAAATACAGAATATTTTTATTCCGGTATCTGACGGGGAAAAAAAGCGGAGGAACAGCATCCTGTTCCTCCGCCCTATGGATTATTCCGCAGACTCGTCAGCCGAGGTATCGGCGTCTGAGGTGTCCGTATCCGACGTATCGGTGGCCGGCTCGTCTTTTTCCAGCAGCTCCGGCGGCGTATAGATGGATTTGTCGTTGTTGGCGTCGTCGTCGGCATAGGAGGTCATATCCAGCCGGCCGGCGGCGTCCTCACCGTTGTTTTTGCGCAGGGTGGGCAGAGTGTCCACCAGCACGGCGATCTGCTCCGGCATATTGGACTCATTGCCCAGCACCACCTGCAGACGCTCATCCAGCAGGATGCTGATGTTGGTCTTCTCCGCCATATCGATGGTGGTCATATCCTCCAGGCCGTACAGGCTGGCGGCCGCCACCAGGGTGCGGCAGATGCCCAGGCTGCGCTCATCCAGCAGCGTACCGCCCAGAGTATCCCCCACCAGGGCCGCCCCCGCGATGCGCAGGGTGCCCTCCGGCAGATTTTCCGCCGTCACCTTCTCCAGGGCGTGGTTGTTCTCACCCACGATGATATAGCCGTCGTCGGTCTGCACCGCGCCCATCACCTTGGTCTCGGTCACACGGATACGCAGCGTATCAAAGGAGGCGTTGCCCACCTCCACCGAATTGAGATAGGGAAAGGCCGCCAGCAGGGCATCGTGGGCCTGCACCTTGTTGACCCCCATCAGACTCTGGCCCACGTACAGACCGCTTTTTTCGATGATCTGCTGGGCGGTATAGCGGGTGTCGCCCTCCACCAGGATCTCCTGCACCGCCAAAAAGGCGGTGGTCTCCCCCCGCTTGCTCTGCTGGGTGCCCACGATCTTCATCACCAGCAGGGCACCCACCAGCAAAAACAGCAGCACCACCGCCAGCACGATGGCTGTGCGGAGGATCATCAGACGCCGGCGCCGACGGCGACGGGCCAGCTGGCGGGCCTCCTGGATAGTTTCCGGTCGTTGCTCTTTCATACGCATCCATTCCTTTTCTCAATCTGGTATTGTCTGTCGACGGATGGCCGCCCCCACGGCGGCCAGGCATCCGGTCAAATCTTCATAGCCCCGGTCCAGGTGTCCCAGCTCGGTCACACGGCTCTCGCCGCCGGCGGCCAGAGCGGCCACCACCAGGGCGGCGCCGCCCCGCAGGTCGGTGCAGGCCACGGTGGCGCCCTGGAGGGCGTCCACGCCCTCCACCACTGCCACCCGGCCGTCCACCTGGATACGGGCACCCATACGGGTCAGTTCGTCCACATACTTATAGCGATTCTCAAAGATATTCTCCACAAACACGCTGGTGCCCCGCCCCACGCAGGCCGCCGCCAACAGAGGCGCCGCCCCGTCGGTGGGAAAGCCCGGATAGGGCATGGTGCGCACCGTCCCCACCCGGCTCAGGCGGGCAGGTGCCCGGATGTGCAGCCGCTCCGGTGCGCCGGTATAGAGGCGGCACCCCGCCTGCTCCAGCGCCGGGAATACCGGGGACACCGGCAAAGCCGGGCATCCGGTAAGGGTCAGTGTGCCGCCGGTGACCGCTGCCGCCGCCAGATAGGTGGCGGCCTCGATGCGGTCCGCCATCACCCGATGGCGCGCCCCCTGCAAGCGGGGCACCCCCTCAATGACCAGCGTGCCGCTGTCCCCGCCGGTGATGCGGGCGCCGCAGGCGTTGAGAAAATCACACAGATCACCGATCTCCGGCTCCCGAGCCGCGTGACGCAGCACGGTGGTGCCCTCCGCCGTACAGGCCGCCAACAGCACGTTTTCGGTGGCGCCCACGCTGGGAAAGGACAAAGCGATCTCTGCCCCGCGCAGCCGCCGGGCCACCCGGCAGCGGATGTAGCCGTGGCACTCCTCCACCGTCACCCCCAGCCGCCGCAGGGCGGCCAGATGCAGGTCGATGGGCCGCGGCCCCAGCTCACAGCCACCGGGATAGGTGAGCACCGCCTCGCCGCACCGGGCGACGATGGCGCCCAAAAACACGATGGAGGACCGCATCTCCCGCATCAGCGTATCCGGGATAGCGGACCCGCACAGGGCGGTGGAATCCACCGTTACCGTATCCTCCTGCTGCTCCACCCGGCAGCCCAGATGCCGCAGGATGGCGATGGACGCTTTCACGTCCGACAGCCGGGGACAGTTATGTATTTCGCTGACGCCCTGCACCAGCAGGGTGGCCGCCAGCAGCGGCAGGGCGCTGTTCTTCGCCCCATGGATGGGTATTTCCCCCTCCAGTCGGTTGCCGCCGCGGATCATCAATGTATCCATACCGACGCCTCCTCTCACACACCCAAGGTATGCAGAGAGGGACTGTCCGGTCCGTAAATCAGTTGTTTTTCAGTAGCTTCTGCAGCTCGGCCAGAATGCGGGCGTCCGCGTCCAATATGGCCGCGCTGCGCACGTTGCGCTCCATCTCCTGCAGACGGGCCGGGTCGGCGGTGGCGGTGCCAATGGCCTTCCACAGCCGGTCGGCGGTCAGGTCCTTTTCTTCAATGCACAGAGCCGCACCCCGGTTGACCAGCACCATGGCGTTGTGGTACTGGTGGTTCTCCGCCACGTAGGGGGAGGGAATGAGGATAGAGGGCTTGCCGGCGGCGGGCAGCTCGCTGAGGGTCATGGCGCCGCACCGGCAGATGACCAGGTCAGCCGCCGCCATACAGCGGGGCATATCGTCGATGTACTCCCGCACGGTGACGCCGTCACCGGACAGGGGCACCTGCAGCTGCTCCAGCTTTGCCTTCATAGCGGCATAGCCGGCCTTGCCGGCGCCGTGGATGTGCTGCAGCTTTCCTTCCTCACGGCTGCGGCGCAGCACCTCGGCCATGGCCTCGTTGATCTTCGCCGCACCCAGGCTGCCGCCGAAGGACAGCACCAGCGGACGGGCGTCCAGGCCCAGCTCGGCCCGGGCGGCCGCCTTATCCAGGGTGAGAAAATCCGGGCGGATAGGGTTGCCGGTGACCACAGCCCTGGTGCCCTCCGGCAGATGCCGCCGGGCATCCTCGCTGCACAGCAGCACGGTGGCGCCCTCCTTGGCCAGCATCTTCACCGTCACACCGGGAAAGGCGTTGGACTCGTGCACCGCTGTGGGCACACCGGCCCGGATGGCCTCCCGCAGCACCGGGCCGCACACGTAGCCGCCGGTGCCCACCGCCAGGTCGGGCTTAAACTCTTTGACAATGCGGGCGGATACGGCACTGGCGGTGACCACGTCCACCGCCGCCAGTATGTTGCGCCCGATGTTTTTAAGACTCAGCCGCCGCTGAAACCCCCGGACGCTGATGGTGCGGATGGGATAGCCTGCCGCCGGCACCAGCTGGGTCTCCATACGGCCCTTGGCACCCACAAACAGAAACTCTGCATCCGGATATTCTTTTTTCAGCAGCTCGGCGATGGCCAGAGCCGGATTGATGTGGCCGGCGGTACCGCCGCCTGTCATCAGAATACGCATGAGAGATCTCTCCTCTCTATATCTTTTCCATACGGGACTGGCGGGATATGGACAACACCACGCCCATCTGCAGCATCAGCATCAGGATGGAGGTGCCGCCGTAGCTGAAGAAGGGCAGGCTGATACCGGTATTGGGCAGCAGATTGGTGACCACCGCCACGTTGATGGCCACCTGCAGACCGATCTGCAGGGTCAGGCCCAGGGCCAGCATACAGCCGAATTTGTCCGGGGCCTTCAGGGCGATGGTGAGGCCGCGCCACACCAGCAGCGCAAACAGAACCAGCACGATGACGGCGCCCACCAGACCCATCTCCTCACAGAAGATGGCGAAAATGAAATCGTTCTGAGGCTCCGGCAGGAACAGGTGCTTCTGCCGGGAGCCGCCGGGGCCCTGTCCCAGCACACCGCCGGAGCCGATGGCGTAGAGGGACTGCACCGTCTGCCAGGCGTGGTCGCGGCCGGACACGCCGTCCGCAAAGGTGATCTCGTTGGCAAAGGATTCCAGCGGGTGCAACCACACGGCGATGCGATCCTGCTCGTAGCCCAGCACCACCACCATCACCAGCACCAGCGCCGCACCGGCGCCCAGCACACCCAGCAGATAGCCGATGCGCACGCCGCCGATGTACATCATCACAAAGCCCAGCATGGCGATGAGCATGGTGCCGGACAGATGGGGCTCGATGATGACCAGAGCGCAGGTGATACACAGAATACCAAACAAAGGAAGAAAGCCTGTCAGGAATTTCTTCATCTTTTTATGATTGAGCGAAATGATATGGGCAAACAGCAACACCAGCGCAAACTTAGCCAGCTCGGATGGCTGGAAGGAGACGCCGGCGATATAGATCCAGCGGTGGATGCCGGTTTTGGACGGCATAAACAGGGCCACGATCAGCAAAACGATACTCAGACCCCAGATAAGCACCGCAAACCGGTGCAGCTGGTGGTAGTCCACCATGGACACCAGCAGCATACCCACCAGACCGGCGGCGGCAAACAGCAGCTGCTTGCGGATGTAGAAAAAGCTGTCTCCGTCGTATTCAAAGGCGTACACGTGGCTGGCGGAGTACAGGGTTGCCAGACCGATCACCAGGACGATCATCAGCAATACGAAAAAGTGCATATCGAAGCCGGTGGCGAGATTAAAGAACCGCCGGCGCTTTTTATTGCCGGCCGACTGCCGGCTCCCAGAGCCTCGGCGGGGCATGGGGATAGGGACTCCTCCTGCCATAGGGTACGCTCCTTTCTGTCAAAATCAAGTAGTGGTATCAGGCGAACATCTGCAGCAGAATCGCCGCCACGCAGCCCACCAGGGTCACGGCGGAGAAGGTGAGCACGATGCGCCCCTCGCTCCAGCCGCACATCTCAAAATGATGATGGAGGGGGCTCATCTTAAACAGCCGCTTGCCGTGGGTAATCTTAAAATAGGATACCTGTAGGATAACCGACAAATTCTCGGCTATGTACAGAATGCCGATGGGCACCAGCAGGAAGGGCTGCTCGATGCCGAAGGCCAGGGCGGTCAGGGCGCCGCCGATGAACAGCGAGCCGGTATCCCCCATAAACACCTGGGCCGGGTGCAGATTCCACAGCAGAAAGCCCGCCAGACCGCCGGCCAGAGCCGAGGCCAGCACACCCTGGGACAGATGGCCGGTCAGGCCGCCCAGCAGCATCAGCGCCAGGGCTGCCACAAAGGCGGTGGTGCCGCACAGACCGTCCACGCCGTCGGTGAGGTTGGTGGCGTTGGTCATCGCCACGATGACGAACACCGTAAAGGGGACGTACCAGACCCCCCAGTTCACCTCTCCGAAGAAGGGGATGGTAAAGTGGCCGCCGCCAAAGGCGTACATAAGCACCGCATAGCCGGTGGCCAGCAAAAGCTGCAGCAGCAGCTTCTGCAGGGCGGTCAGGCCCAGATTGCGCTTTTTGACCACCTTGATGTAGTCGTCGGCAAAGCCGATGAGGCCGCAGCCCAGCGCCAGGCCGATGCCGCCCCAAAAGCGGGCGTTCTCATAGGCGGTTTCAAACAAATGATTAGCCTTCAGAAGATAGGTCAGCGCCACCGCCACCAGAGCCGCCGCCGTAAAGCCGGTGATGAACAGAATGCCGCCCATGGTGGGGGTACCCTGCTTCTTCTGGTGCCAGGAGGGACCGTCCTCCAGGATGGTCTGACCGAATTTCAGCTTGTGCAGCCAGGGGATGACCACCCGGCCCAGCAGCGCTGACAGTATAAAGGAAACAATGCTGGCCATGGCCAGGATGATGGTGTGTTTGAAATCCATTGTAGGTTGCCTCCCTTGATTTTATCGGGCCAATGCCTCGGCCACCACTTCCCGCTCATCCAGGTGGATGGTGCCGCTGTTAAGGATCTGATAGGTTTCGTGTCCCTTGCCCGCCAGCAGGATGGTGTCCCCCGGCCGGGCGTTGGCAATCGCCCAGCGGATGGCCTCCACCCGGTTTTCCATCACCGTATAGGGGGTGGTGCTGTCTGCCAAACCAACCAGGATATCCTCGATGATGGCGGCAGGGTCCTCGGTGCGGGGATTGTCCGAGGTGACCACCAGATGGTCGGACCAGGCGGCGGCGGTGGCACCCATTAAGGGGCGCTTGGTCTTATCCCGGTCGCCGCCGCAGCCGAACAGGGTCACCAGCCGTCCGGTACAGCATTCTTTCAAGGTGCGGCAGATATTGTCCAGGCCGTCTGGGGTGTGGGCATAATCGATGACCACCGTAAAATCCCGTCCGGTGGGCACCACCTCGGCGCGGCCCTTGACTCCGGCGGCGGCGGAGAGGGTCTCCACCACCCGGTCAAACTCCATGCCCAGCGCCAGACACACCGTGGCGGCGCACAGACCGTTGTACACCGAGAACTGGCCGGGGATCTGCATATGCACCCGGCCGATGTGGCCGATGCCCACCAGCTCAAAGTCCACACCGTCTGCCCGATAGCGGATGTTGCGGGCCACGTAATCCGCCTCGTCCTTTTGGGCGGAATAGGTCATGATCCGGCAGGGCACGTCGGTGCGCATGGGCTCTGCCCAGGCGTCGTCCAGATTGACGATGCCGGTGCGGCAGATGGAGAACAGCTGCTTTTTGGCCAGCATATAGTTCTCCATGGTGCCGTGGTAGTCCAGATGGTCCTGGGTGAGGTTGGTAAACACACCCAGCTCATAGGTGCAGCCGGCCACCCGGTGCTGGTCCAGGGCGTGGGAGGACACCTCCATCACGCAATAGTCACAGCCCTCGGCCACCATCACCGCCAGCAGACTCTGGAGGTCATAGGGGTCGGGGGTGGTGTGCTGGGTGGGGACCACCCGGTCGCCCACCATATTCTGTATGGTGCCGATGAGCCCCACCTTGTGGCCCTCGTGCTCCAGCATAGACTTGATGAGGGTGGTGGTGGTGGTCTTTCCGTTGGTGCCGGTGACCCCCACCATCTGGATCTTAGAGGCGGGGCGGCCGAACCAGTTGGCGCAGATCTGCGCCCAGGCCAGGCGGGTATTCTCCGCCATCAGCTGGGCATCCAGCCCCACGTCCCGCTGCACCACCACCGCGGCGGCGCCGGCCTCCACGGCCCGGGCGGCATAGGTGTGGCCGTCCACAGCGGTGCCGGCGATGCACACAAACAGGCACCCCGGCTCCACATGGCGGGAGTCACAGGTGATGGAAAGTATCTCTGCCGTATCCCCCACCGCACCGCAGGCGATGCCGGTATCCAGCAGCAGTTCGCGCAGTTTCATAGCTGACCCATCCTCTCTGATCAGTTTTCCTCAATATCATTGTACACAAAATTGACCTTAATAACCGTTCCCTTGGGCACCTTTTCGCCCTCTTTGATGCTCTGGCTGTTGGACACGGCCGCGGCACTGGAGCCGCCCACCAGGCCCTGGAGCTGTATGTTGAGCCCCAGTCGGGCTGCCAGAGAATTGACGTCGGTCACCGTCCGGCCGATGAGATTCGGCACCGTCACCAGCTCGCCCTCGGTGTCCTCGGTGTACAGCAGCACCGTGCCGCCGGCGGGGATGGACTGGCCCGCCTCCGGCACCTGCCGCAGCACGGTATCCCCCTTGCCGATAACGGTGGCCTTCAGACCGGTGTTGACCACTTTATTCTGAGCCACGGCGGTGGTCTGCCCCACCACGTTGGGGGTGGTGCGGGACAGGGTGCTCAGCTCCTCGTTGGTGTAGGAGGGCTCGATGCCCAGATGGGGCAGGATCGCCTCAAAGATCTTTTGCGCCACCGGGGCCGACAGGGTGCCGCCAAAACGGATCTCGGTCTGGGGCTCATCCAGCAGCACCAGCACCGCCACCCGGGGATCGTCCGCGGGGGCAAAGCCGCTGAAGGAGGCCACCACCTCGTCCCGGCCGATCAGGTCCCGCTTTTCGGAGGTACCGGTCTTACCGGCGATGCGATAGCCGGCCACGTAGGCGTTTTTGGAGCCGCCGCCGTTAACGATGTCCCCCAGGATCTTGCAGATGCGGCGGGAGGTCTCGGCGGAGATGATCTGCCGCTTGACCTCGGTCTGGGTGGCGGACACAATGTTGCCGTCCTCGTCCAGGATGTGGGACACCACGTGGGGGGTCACCAGCTTGCCGCCGTTGGCGATGGCGCACATGGCGGTGATCATCTGGATGGGGGTGACCTTAAAGGTCTGACCAAAGGCGGCGGTGGCCAGAGAGCTTTCGTACTCGGCCAGGGCCTGTGCGCCGTGGTACAGGCCGGCGTTGGACATCTCGCCGGTCATATCGACGCCGGTCTTTTCGGTAAAGCCGAAGCCGTTGAAATACTTAAAGAAGGTGCTGGCGCCCAGCTTGAGGCCCAGCTGGATGAAATAAGGGTTGCAGGAGTTGGACACCGCCTCCGGCAGAGTCAGGCTGCCGTGGCTGCCCCGGATGTGGCAGTCGATGTCCCAGCCACCCACCTTGTAGGAGCCGGTGCAGGTGAAGCGGGTGCCCTCCGAGGCCAGGTTTTCCTCCAGGCCCATGGCGGTGGTGAATACCTTGAATACCGAGCCGGGCTCGTAGGTTTCGGTGATGGCCTTGTTGTTCCACTGCTTTTGACGGGCGGCGGAGAGGGCCTGGCTCTTTTCGTCCCCCGAAAGGGTGGCCAGCATCTCCAGCACCGTGGGGTCGGTGACCGTAAAGGGGTCGTTGGGGTTATAGTCCCCCTTGGTGGACATGGCCAGTATGGCGCCGGTGTGGACGTCCATTACGATGGCCACGCCCCGGTTGGTGGCGCCGGTGGCCTCTACCGCCTCGCCCAGATACTTCTCGGTGTACATCTGCACCGTGGGGTCGATGGTGATGACCAGGCCGTTGCCGTCCTTGGCATCCACCACCTTGGTGTACTCCATGGTGGTGGGCATCTGGTCGCCGATGCCGTTCTGGGCGGTGACGATGCGGCCGGGCACACCGGCCAGCACCGACTCGTATTTGGCCTCCAGGCCCTCCAGACCGTTGCTGTCCGTGCCGGTGAAGCCCAACACGGTAGAGGCCAGTGAGCCCTGGGGATAATACCGCTTGTAGTCGGTGATGATGTAAAAGGCATAGGACAGACCGTTGCGCTCCACCCAATCGGTGAAGGCGGTCTTGTCCTTATATTCCACTTTGGATTTGATGACCTCGTACTGGGAGCCGGTCTTGAGGGTCTGGGCATACAGCTTGTCGTACTCCAGACCGAACATGGCCGACAGATCCTCGGCAATGCGCTTGCGGATCAGCTCCTTGCCCTGGTCGTCGGTCAGGTCCTGATCCTTGTCCACGCCCTCCAGGTTTTTCCAGTCGCAGCCGCCGATATTCTTGGGGGACATGATGATCTTCCACACGTCCGCCGACTCCGCCAGAGGGGTCATATCTGAGGCATAGATGGGGCCGCGCTTGGCGGTGACCACCGTATCGCTGAGCTGCTGGGACACCGCCCGCTTCTGCCAGTCCTCCGCCTCGATGATCTGCAGATAGCCCAGACGCAGTATATTGGCCAGGAAGAAAACGCCCACGACCAGCAGCACCGCCACCCGGGCACGAAAACGCATCTGTCGGGTCGGAGTGCGGGTGGTGGCGGTTGACTTTTGCTCCTTTTGCATAGAGGCCATCCTTTCTCTGCCTGCGGCAGGTGGTAAAAAACGGGGTGATCTGACTCGATTCGGGTCCATTCGCCAGCGGGTGACACGGGGCAATAAAACAACAAAACGAGAGTCAAGATCGTGTCCGTCTCAACTCTCGATGTTGCCTGTACCGCTCACTTTATAGGTATGCTGCCAGGCGAACAATATGCCGCCTTACGACAAAAAGTCCAGCAGGGCGTCCCACGCCTTGCGAAACCAGCTGTCGTTCTCGTTGGCGAGGGACACCTGATCCTGTTCTTTGGCTTCGATGTAATAGATCTGGTTGCTGCCGGCGGGCAGCAGACCGTTCTCCTGAGCGTACTCATTGACCCGCTCGGCGGAGGTGAGGCCCGCCAGCTCGGACTGCAGACGCACCTGCTCGGACTGCAGGGCGCTCAGCTGAGCCTGGCCGTCGCTGAGGGCCTTGTTCATCTCGGTCAGCCGCACGTTGCAGGTGATGAAATACCCCACCATCGCCATGGCGACCAGTGCCAGCGCCAGGTAAACGATCACGTTGAGCACCGACTGGCGCCGGGTGCGGCGGCGGGTGTCTTCCTGCACTTTTTTGGTGTTTTTGAGAGCCACCAGACGGGGCTCCCGGGCTTCAATGCGTTCCAGGTCATAGGCCTGATTGGTACGTGCCATAGTCGTTTACCTCCTTTCGCTATCATCGGGCTTGTCCGTTAATCGGTGTATCGGTCGTGTACTTTCTCTACGCAGCGCAACTTAGCGCTGCGGCTGCGGGGGTTGTCCGCCAGCTCCTGGGGGGTGGCGGCAGCCGGCTTTTTGGTGATCAGTGTGGCCGCCGGGGTGCGGCCGCAGACACAGACCGGCAGCTCCCGGGGACAGATGCAGCCCTGTCGCCAGGACTGAAAGCGGTTTTTGACCATGGCGTCCTCCAGCGAGTGGAAGGTGATGATGGCCAGGCGACCGCCTACGTTCAGACAATCAAAGGCGGTGTCCAGCGCCGCCGACAGGCAATCCAGCTCGCCGTTGACGGCGATGCGCAGCGCCTGAAACACCCGGCGGGCCGGATGTCCGTCCCGGCGAGCCGCCGCCGGCACCGACCGGCACACCAGGTCGGCCAGCTGCAGGGTGGTCTCGATGGGGGACTTGTCCCGCTCGCGGACAATGGCCCGGGCGATGGGACGGGAAAATTTTTCCTCTCCAAAGCGGTAGAAAATATCCGCCAGCTGTTTTTCGCCCAGGGTGGCCACCAGATCTGCGGCGGTGGTGCCCGACTGGCTCATACGCATATCCAGGGGGGCGTCGTGATGGTACGAGAAGCCCCGCTCCGGGGCATCCAGCTGGTGGGAGGATACGCCGATGTCCAGCAGGATGCCGTCCACACCGGGAATACCCAGGTCGTCCAGCACCTGCCGCATATGCACAAAATTGGTTTGCACCAGGGTGGCCGGCAGGCCCTGCAGACGGGCGCCCGCCTCGCGGATGGCGTCCGGGTCCTGGTCCAGGGAGATCAGCCGGCCGGTGGTCAGCCGGGAGGCAATGGCGTGGGAGTGGCCGCCGCCACCGGCGGTGCCGTCCAGATAGATGCCGTCCGGGCGGATGCCCAATGCCTCTATGGTTTGCTCCAGCAGCACCGGACGGTGATAGGTTGTATCCATCGTTTGTGCCACCTCGTTCATAGCCGCTGATAAAATCGTGTTGCGATTATCAGCGAGATAGTTTTTCATCAGCACCAGGCAGAAAGCGCAGGAAATACTGTATGTATTGCCGAGCATTTGTGCCGGTGATGGTGGAAAATAGCCGTTGAGAATCGTGACTGAGATTGCATCAGTGGCTATCCATCAGAATCCGTATTTGATGAATTCTTCTTCCAGCTTTTCGTCGGTCATATCCGCCATCTCCTGTTCGTACACGGCGGGGTTCCAGATCTCTGCCCGGCGGCCGGCGCCGATGATCAGGCAGGGCTTTTCCAGCCCCGCGTGGGCGATGAGATTTTTATTCAGCAGGATACGGCCCTGGGCGTCCGGACTCACGTCCTCGGCGGACTCGGTCACCTTGCGCAGCAGACGGCGGGTCTCCGCCATCGGCCCCTGGGTAATCTTGTTCAACAGGCTGTCCCACTCCTCCATAGAATAGAGGCTGACGCAGCGGTCCAGCACGCAGGCGGCGATAAAGGTCTCCCCCAGCTTCTCCCGGAGCTTGGCAGGGACAAAAATGCGGCCCTTGGCATCCATATTGTGTTCAAAGCGTCCGTACAGCATCATATCCCTGTCACCTCCTTTTGCGTTGTGCCGAAAGGGGTACCACTACCGATCCCCCACCAGGCTGTGGAAAACTGTGTGGAAGGTGTGGAAATTCACCACACCACACCACAACGATGCACAATTCGCCACTTACGCTTATTATAAAGGGTGTTTGGGCAAAATGCAATAGGAAATTTTTACTTTTTTCAATTTTTGCCTTTTTTATTGCACGCCGGGCTTTCCGTCCGCACGATCCTCTGTATTTATTGACAAAAATCGAGAGTAAATAATATTGACGCTGTCGGCTAAACGCTTTATAATAATGTACACAAATCCCGCAGAGAGGAAGATGCCTGTGATCACCTATATTGAAAGTACAAAGACTTTCTTCCTGGAGACCGCCGCCAGCACCTACGTGCTGCGCATCCGGGAGGACGGTATTCTGGAGCACGTGTATTACGGCGCCCCCATCGGCCGGGACGACCTGACCCACTATTATGCCCACGTCAACGGAAACAGCTGTCTCATCGCCCCTCAGGAATACGGCACCATCGGCCGCGGCGACAACCGCAGCCCCTCTATCGTGGTGCGCACCGCCGACGGGCGCACAGTCAACGAGCTGCGGTATAAGGAGCATCGGCTGCTGGCCGGCAAGCCCCGCTTTGAGGGGATGCCCCAGCTGCTGGCCGGCGAAAAAGACGCCGCCACCCTGGAGGTGGTTCTGGAGGACGCGGTGGACGGCTATGAGGTAAGCCTGTTCTACACGGTGTTCGAAAAGGAGAACGTCATCGCCCGCCGCACGGAGGTGCGTAACGTCTCTCAGCGCCCGCTGACGGTGCTGCGGGTGGCCAGCGCCGCCGTGGATCTGTACGGCCTGGAGGACTATGAGGTCATGAGCCTGGACGGCGCCTGGATCCGGGAGCGGCACATCCACACCCGTCCCGTCCTGCCGGGGATCTTTATGGTGGAGAGCCGCAGCGGCATCTCCGGCCACGAGCACAGCCCCTTTACCGCGCTGGTGGAGCATGGCGCCACCGAGCACCGGGGCCAGGTCTACGGCTGCGTGCTGGTGTACAGCGGCGACCACCGTATGAGCGTGGAGATGGACGCCTTTCACAGCATCCGTATGACCGCCGGCATCTGCCCGGACACCTTCTCCTGGCAGCTGCTGCCCGGCGACAGCTTCACCACCCCCGAGGCGCTGCTCATCTACAGCGACCGGGGTCTCAATGGTATGTCCCAGGGCTACCACGCCGTCTGCCGCCACTATTTGGGCAAGTGCAGCCAGCCCGACCTGGTGCACCCCGTGGTGATCAACACCTGGGAGTCGGTCTCCTTTGGCGTGAACGAGCAAAACGTCAGCCAGTTTATCCGCAACTGCGAGGGGCTGGACATTGACATTATGGTGATGGACGACGGCTGGTTCGGCCGCCGCAACGACGACCGCACCTCTCTGGGCGACTGGTTCGTCAACGAGGAGAAATTTCCCCGGGGTCTGCAGCCGGTCATCGACCTGTGCCACGAATACGGTATGCAATTCGGCATCTGGGTGGAGCCGGAGATGATCTCCCGGGTCAGCCGTCTGTACGAGCAGCACCCGGACTGGTGCATCCACACCCCCGGCCGCATCCCGGCGGAGCAGCGCACCCAGATGGTGCTGGATCTCACCCGCCCTGAGGTGGTGGATTACGTCTACGACGTCATCTCCACCCTTCTGTCCACCTATGACATCGCCTACGTCAAGTGGGATATGAACCGCCTGATCACCGACAACGGTACCCAGTGGCTGGGCGCCGACCGACAGGGCGAGTTCAACCACCGGTACATTCTGGGCGTCTATGAGCTGATGGAGCGGATCACCTCCGCCTTCCCCCAGGTCTTTTTCGAAGGCTGCGCCGCCGGCGGCGCCCGCTTCGACTTCGGCATTCTCTACTATATGCCCCAGATCTGGACCAGCGACAACAACGACGCCATCGACCGGCTGAAGATCCAGTACGGCACCTCTATGGTGTACCCGCCCTTTGCCATGGCTGCCCACGTGGGCGCGGTGCCCTATTGGGCCACCGGCCGCACCACCCCCTTTGAGGTCCGAGGCGACGTGGCGCTGGGCTGTAGCTTTGGCTATGAGCTGAATGCAGGCCATCTCAGCGCGGAGGATCGGGCCAAGATCAACGACCAGATCGCCCGCCACCACCGCATCGAGGATATGATCGACAACGGCGTATTCTACCGTCTGCTCAGCCCCTTTGAGGACGACTATTGCGCCTGGCAGCTGGTGTCGCAGGATCAGAGCCGCAGCTTTGTGATGGTAGCCCAGCGCACCGCCCAGCCCAATCCCCGCACCCGCTACGTGCGGCTGCAGGGCCTGGAGCCCCAGCGGCGGTACACGCTGTCCGCCACCGGTCAAACCTTTACCGGCGCCACCCTGATGCACGCCGGCCTGCCGGTGCCCATCTACCAGCGGGATTACGAGACCCGCACCTTTGAGCTGATCGCCGAATAAACAGAGAAAAACCTGCCGCAGCCTATACGCTGCGGCAGGTTTTTTCACATTTATGTGGTATAATGGTAGTGGGTGATGGACGATGTTAGAACGAGGAAAAATGGAAAGAGGAATACTGGAACTGGTGGACACGGAAAGTCTGGTTTCGGCAAACCATCTGCTGCGAAAAATCAATGCGGCGGTGGATTTCAGCAAGATCTACGCAATGGTAGAACCGCTGTACTGCGCACACAATGGCCGTCCCAGTATAGACCCGGTGGTGCTGTTCAAGATGGTGCTGATACAACATCTGTACGGCGTTTTTGCATTGTTTCGAACGACCTGACAGCCTCTTGAAATTATTCCCACTCGCTTACGAGTTCTTTCCCACAGTTACTTTTCGCCTTATTTTGGGCTAATTTCTGTGAGATTTCTCTCGTTTTACTTCGTTTTTCTCTGTGTTCTCAGCCCGTTTGGTACTGTTTTGGTATCAAAGTTTGGTATCAATTTTCTGAAAAATCGGCGGAGAAAAAATCCGTTATTCTTTTTGAGTAATTGATACTTGGCTCTGTCCTACAGTTCAACTGGCTTTGATGTTTGGATACAAAGCGGTATGTAAAGTTCGTGTGCCTTGGGAACAAATATATTATAGCAGGAAAATGTGAACTATTCAACGGTGTCTATAATTTTTGTGTTGTAGCTTTACCTGCAACATATATTTTTTACTATTGTTCCTTGGTACAGTATCTCGTATAACTCGTAAATTTCAAATTCACACCAAGGGAACGTGCCAAATCGGCAATAGTGCTTTCGTCATCGTCGGTGTACCAACATCCGCTAATAACACTATCAATTTTACTGAAACCTGCAAGCACCGTATCCTCGTATAAATCTTCAAACACATCGGGACGTTTTTGGGTCAAGACCTTTTGTGCTTCTTCGGGGAGAGCTGCAAGCGTTTCCTTGTTTACAAAACCTGTCGATGTAATGAGTTTGCCGCCGGGCTTCAACACTCTAAAAGCTTCTTTTAACGCTTTGGCTTTTACACCTTCACAATTACCAATACCTCCACCATCCGAGATGATGTCTATGCTGTTATCCTTAAAAGGCATATTGCAAAAATCAAAAGCAGCGTAATAGATGTTGGGCGAATCAAGCGATTTATCCAAGAACAATTTCCATTCACGAACAACCGTTGGAGAAAGATCGCTGATTATAACCGTCGCATCCGGATTTGCTTTGAGAATGTAGGGC
>JAFQKB010000073.1 GCA_017397125.1 Clostridia bacterium
AAAAAAGTCAATGTTTTATGGTTGATAGCTTCAATTTGTTGGTTTTTTTGGACACTTATAAATGTTTTTGAGTTATTAACGGATGTTCCTTTTATAATAAGCGTTTGTGGTACAATTTTTATATTTGCTGCTGTTGTGGTACATCTAGTGATATTAATTAAAAGCATAAAAGAAAAGAAAAAATAGCAATATAAAGTTGAAATAAAAAATCAGGTTTTCAAACCACTTTCATTTCGAGTGCAACACTCAAAAAACGCCGATGCATCCGCATCGGCGTTTTTTGCATAGGTGCGTTATTTCGTCAAAACGTCCTCCTCCAGCACCGCCACCAGGAGTACCCGGCCGTTGCCGTCGTTGGTGCAGGTGCTCAGGGTGATCACCCGGTCGGCGGCGGTGGGCCGCACCCCCTCCCGCACCAGGCGGGTATAGGACTTGGGGTTGAGGGTGTACTGCAGGAATTTTTCAAACCCCTTGTCGCTGGAGAAATCGAAATCCGCCATCAGATGGGTCTCGTTGTAGGTGAACATCGAATAGATGCGATAGGAGCGGGCGTGCCCCGGCGTGTACACGTAGATCAGCGGATTGTTGTCAAAAAAGGACTGGCTTTTGTATTTGTGCAGGGCGGCGAACATCCGGCCGCTGGCCATATTGTGGCCGTAGAGGATGGTGTTGGGGTCGGAAAAATCCGCCCGGTTGCGGCGCTGGATATAGATGCTGCCCTCCCGCTTTGCCTCGCCGGCGGGGTCGTGCTCCAGATAAAAATCCTCCTCCATATCCGGGGCGCTCTGCATCACCGGATAGTCGATGGCCGTGCCGGGCACCCGGATCCAGGCCACGGCATCCTTATACTGCTTTTGCAGGGCGGCAAAGTCGATGGGGTTGACCGGCAGATCCTTGCTCGGCGTCGGCTCCGGCCGGGACGTGGCCGGCGGGGTGGAGGAGAGGTCCGGCTCCTCGGCCAGCAGGGGGGGCAGAAGCAGCGCCCCCACCACCGCCAGAGCGGCCACCAGGGCGATGCCGGAAAACAGCAGGATGCGCTGTGCTTTTTTAGAAATCGGTCGGGCCATAGGAATGATCTCCTTATATACAAATTGACATCATTATACCGATAAAAACCGACGCTGTCAATGCGAGGCAGGATTTTCCGTGTATCTTTGTGCCGCCCCGGCTCACAATACACACAGAGCGGCGGGTGCACAGCCGGTCGCTCCGGTCGGCACCTGTCCACGGTCTGTTAGGTGGGATGGCGAGGGCTCATCCCGGAGCATACAGCGTGGGTCCTTGTGTGCGGACCACAGACCCTTTCGGTCGGCCGCCCCGGTAGGGCGCAGGAGCGATCCAAACCTTGCTCTTGCCACCCTATGATCGGGGCGGCTTGATTTTTATTTGCGTTTCTGCTATACTGTAATGGAATAATAGGAAAGGGCGCTGTTTATGGAACGCATTGCCAGCTTTTGCATCAACCACGACACCCTGGTGCCGGGTATGTACATCTCCCGCATCGACGGGGACGTGATCACCTACGATGTGCGCTTTGTGCGCCCCAATACGCCGCCCTATCTGCCCACCGACGCCATGCATACCATCGAGCATCTGGTGGCCACCTACGTGCGCAACAGCGCCCACAAGGACGGCATCATCTATTTCGGCCCCATGGGCTGCCGCACCGGGTTTTATTTTCTCACCCGGGGTATTGCCCACGCCGACGCCATCCGGCTGATGCAGGAGGCCCTGGCCTTTACCGCCGGCTTTGAGGGGGATATCCCCGGCGCGTCGGCGGTGGAGTGCGGCAACTGGCAGGACCACGACCTGGCCGGTGCCCGGGCCTGGGCGGCGGCTATGCTGCCGGTGCTGGCCGACTGTACCGAGGCGCAGCTGCAATACTCGGACTAAGAGAGATACGTATATTTTGCTTTTGAAACAGAGGTGACGGCTATGGCACCCCAGAAACAAAATACAGTGGACCTGGGCACGGCCCTGTACCGCTACCATTACGGCCTGGGCCTGCACGCGGTGCGTCTGCTGCGCCGGACCGGCCGGTGGCTGTACCGGATCAGCGCGCCTCTGCGCCGTGTCTGCCGCTATCTGTGGATGCGGTATGCGGTGCGGCGTGCCCACCGATTCGTTCACCAGCAGCGGCTGCTGGGCTTCCGTCTGCGGGCGGGCTTTGGCGAGCTGCGGGCCGCCGGTAAACAGAGCCTGCTGGCTCCCATCCCCTGCTTTTTCCGGCTGTGCCGGGGTGCGGTGCGCCATTACTGGACACAGCTGACCGCCCTGGGCCGCCTGGTGGGGCCGGTGGCGGCGTCCCTGGTGCTGGTGGTGACGGTGCTGCTGTGGTCCAACGCCGATTTTTGCCTAAATCTGACCTATCGGGGCACCGACCTGGGGGCCATCGAGAACGCCGCCATCTACGATGCGGGCGCCATCCTGGCCCGTGGCCGCGTGATCAATGCAGACAACTCCTTCTCGGTGGATGCGGTGCCGGTCTTTTCCATGACCGTGCAGAGACGCCAGCCCATGCTCACCGACACCGAGGTGTGCGACGCCATTCTGCGCACCTCCGGCGATTCCATCGCCGAGGCCACCGGCCTGTACGTGGACGGCTCCTTTGTGGGGGCTATGGAGTCCCGGGAGGAGCTGGAGGGGCTGCTGCAGAGCCTCAAGGACGCCCATTACGACAAAAACGACCCGGACCAGCGGGCCGATTTTCTGCAGAAGGTGGAGATGGAGGACGGTCTGTACCCCATCGCCACGGTGCGCACCGTGGACTCTATGCGGGGCCGCCTGACCTATGAGGCCACCCTGCTGCGCACCTATATGGTGCAGGCGGGTGACACCTTCGGCGCCATCGCCCGCAAGCACGATCTGACGCTAGAGGAGCTGCGGGATATGAACCCGGCCTTTGCCGACGGCAAGCTCCAGGTGGGCGACCGTGTGGTCATCGAGCGGGCCAGGCCCTTTTTGCAGGTGGTGAAGATCCAGACCATCCGCTATACCGAAACGATCGACTACAACACCCAGACGGTGTACCGGGACGACAAGCCGGTCACCTACTCCAAGGTGACCACCAAGGGGCAGGAGGGTAGCCAGGACGTGGTGGCGGAGGTCACCTACCAAAACGGTGAGGAGACCGGCCGCAAGGTGGTCAGCAAGACGGTGACCAAGCAGCCGGTGACCAAGATAGTGGAGCGGGGCACCAAAAAGGTGGTATCCTCCACCGGCACCACGGTCCAGCAGGGCGATGGCATCGCCACCGGCAATATGGTGTGGCCGGTGCCGGTGTGCCGCAACGTGTACCAGGGCTACCACCGGGGACACCTGGCCATCGACATCAGCAGCGGCCCCATCCCGGTGTTCAACAAGCCCTGTTTGGCCGTCGACGGCGGTACGGTGATATACGCCGGCTGGTATTACGGCTATGGCTATTACGTCAAGATCGACCACGGCAACGGCCTGGTGTCCACCTATGCCCATCTGCATTCTATGGCGGTGGTCAAGGGGCAGCAGGTGTCCCGTGGCCAGGAGATCGGCCGCGTAGGCAACACCGGCTATTCCACCGGCCCCCACCTGCATTTTGAGATCATCAAAAACGGCGTCAAGGTCAATCCGCTCAACTATGTAAAGCCGTAAACGAATGACAATGCCTCTCCGGCAGTGGACGGTATCCGTCCGCTGCCGGAGTTTTTTTGTGGGGCTGGATATTCCTTCCGGCGGGGCAACCAAACCTGCCAGATGCAGGAAAAAGCACTGGGCAAAACGCACGAAAATCAACGGCAGGTTTCGTTCACATCGCACAAACTTCCCCCAAAACCATTGCCTTTTGCGCCGGAAATGAGTATAATGCCTCAGGAGGTCGGGGCAGACGCCCCCTCCGGCTGCGGCTCGGTTGCCGCAGATCTCTTTGTGTTTTTCACGAATTTTCGTTTTTTACCAGTATCCGGGCTGTGTCCCGGAGGAAAGGAGTGACGGCTATGCCGCAATCCCCCAAAGACACACAGCGGCTCCCTCTGGGGCAGGCTATGTATCGGTTTTATTACGGCCTGGGCCTGCATACGGCCCGCCTGTTTCGCCGCATAGGCCGCTACGTGGGTCGGCACACCCGCCCCCTGCGGCGGACGCTGCGGTATCTGTGGCTGCGGGCTGTGACCCGGCCGGTGCATCGGTTCTTCCGCCGGTTTGCCCGGATGTTCGGGCGTGTGCCCAACGGCTTCCGTGAGCTGGGTGCCGCCGCCCAAAAGAACGTGTTTTCCGTGTTTCCTTGCTTTTTCCGGCTGCTGGGCCGGACCGTATCCCACCACCGGGATGCCTGGTTCTCCCTGGGCCGGCTGCTGGGACCCATCACCGCCGGCGCCCTGCTGCTGGTGACGGTCACCTCCTGGGTCCGGATGGACTATTGCCTCAATCTGACCTACCAGGGCAACGACCTGGGGGTCATCTCCCACGCCAACGTATACGACCTGGGCGCCTCTATGGCCCGGGACCGTGTCACCAACGAGGATAACTCCTTCTCGGTGGATGCGGTGCCGGTGCTGACCATGACCATGCTGCGGGGACAGACCATGCTGTCCGACACCGAGGTGTGCGACGCCATTCTGCGCACCGCCGGCGACTCCATCGCCGAGGCCACCGGCCTGTATATAGAGGGGGACTTCATCGGCGCCATGGAGTCCCGAGAGCAGTTGGAAGCGCTGCTGGACGGCCTCATGGACGGCCACTACGACCGGGAGGACCCGGACCAGCGGGCCGAGTTTGTGCAGAATGTAGAGCTGGCGGACGGCCTGTTTCCCATCTCCACCGTGCTGGAGCAGAGCGCTCTCAAGTCCCGGCTGACCTATCAGACGGTGGTGGAGCGCATCTATACGGTGCAGGCAGGGGATACCCTGTCCACCATCGCGGTCAAGAACGATATGACCACCGCCGAATTGCGGGCGATGAACCCGGCCTATGCCAACACCGACCGCATCGACATCGGCGACCAGCTGGTGGTGCAGCGGGCACAGACCTTCCTGCAGGTCAAGGTGCTCAAGACCATCCGCTACACCGAAAAGATCGACTACAACACCCAGACGGTGTACCGCAACGACAAGCCGGTCACCTATTCCAAGGTGACCACCAAGGGCCAGGAGGGCAGCCAGGACGTGGTGGCGGAGATCACCTACGTCGACGGCTTTGAGACCGGGCGCAAGGTGGTCAGCACCACCGTGACCAAGCAGCCGGTGACCAAGGTGGTGGAAAAGGGCACCAAGCCGGTGGCCTCCTCCAGCGGCTCCAACGTGGTCCAGGGCGACGGCGTCACCACCGGCAGTATGGCCTGGCCGGTGCCGGTCTGCCACAGTATGTCCCGCGGCTATTTCCGCGGCCATTACGGCATTGACATTGCCAACGGACCGGTCAAGGTGCTGGGCAAGCCGGCGGTAGCGGCGGACGGCGGCACGGTCATCCAGGCCTCCACCGGCTGGAACGGCGGCTACGGCAACGTGGTCAAGATCCAGCATTCCAACGGCCTCATCACCGTGTATGCCCACCTCAAGTCCATTAGTGTGGTCAAGGGCCAGCAGGTATCCCGCGAGCAGACCATCGGTCTGATTGGTAATACCGGACGGTCCTATGGACCTCACTTGCACTTTGAGGTGATCAAAAACGGTGTCAAGGTCAACCCTCTCAACTACGTAGAACCGTAATCAACCCGCACCGGGCAACGAGCGTTGCCCGGTGCTTTTTTGTTCACCGAAAATTAATAAAATCAAAAAAGAAAATTCGCAACAACCCCTTTATTTTTTAAGTAATATGTGGTAAGATATTATAATCTATAAGTATGCTCATTTGAAGGAGGGACGCGTATGGAGATGGATTTTGAGAACCGTCTGGTGTCTACGGAATACCTGCCGGAGGACGACGGGGACAATCCCCTGCGCCCCCGCACCCTGCGGGACTACATCGGCCAGGAAAAGGTCAAGGAGAATCTGTCGGTGTTTATCGACGCGGCCAAGCTGCGCCACGAGGCCCTGGACCACGTGCTGCTGTACGGTCCTCCCGGCTTGGGCAAGACCACCCTGGCGGCCATCATCGCCAACGAGCTGGGTGTCAACTTCCGTATCACCTCCGGTCCGGCTCTGGAGCGCCCCGGCGACCTGGCGGCGCTGCTGACCAACCTGGAGGAGGGGGACGTGCTCTTCATCGACGAGATCCACCGCCTGCCCCGGACGGTGGAGGAGATCCTGTACCCCGCCATGGAGGACTTTACCATCGACATTATGCAGGGAAAGGGGCAGGGCGCCATGTCCATCCACCTGCCGCTGCAGCATTTTACCCTCATCGGCGCCACCACCCGGGCGGGCCAGCTGTCGGCGCCTCTGCGGGACCGCTTTGGCGTCATCGCCAGGCTGGAGATGTATACGCCGGAGGAGCTAGCCCGCATCGTGGCCCGCAGCGCCAAGATACTGGACGTGCCCTGCGACCCCCAGGGCGCTCTGGAGATCGCCACCCGATCCCGGGGTACCCCCCGTATCGCCAACCGGATGCTCAAGCGGGTGCGGGATTTTGCCGTGGTGCTCAACGACGGGGTCATCGACCGACCCACCGCCGGCGAGGCCCTCAACCGCATGGAGGTGGACGCTCTGGGCCTGGATATGGTGGACCGCCGCCTGCTGGAGGCTATGATCCGCCACTACAACGGCGGCCCGGTGGGCCTGGACACCCTGGCGGCGGTCATCGGCGAGGAGTCGGTGACCATCGAGGACGTATACGAGCCGTATCTGATGCAGCTGGGCTTTATCAACCGCACCCCCCGGGGGCGGGTGGTGCTGCCCGCCGCCTATGCCCACCTGGGCATCGATCAGAACGGACAGACCATGTTTTGAGATAGGATGTAACGGGTATGAGAACAGCCGAAAACTGGAAAGACTATGAGCTGCTGGACGCCTCCGGCGGCGAGCGCCTGGAGCGGTGGGGGGACATCATCCTTATCCGCCCGGACCCCCAGATTCTGTGGGACACCCCCAGGCGGGATCCCCGCTGGAGACAGGCCCACGCCCGCTACCACCGGTCCAATACCGGCGGCGGCCAGTGGGAGCGGTACCGTCCCATCCCGGACAGTTGGCAGATCGCCTACGGTGACCTGCTGTTTGCCCTCAAGCCCATGGGCTTTAAGCATACGGGCCTGTTCCCGGAGCAGGCGGTCAACTGGGATACGATGGCCGCACTCATTCAAAAGGAAAACCGTCCGGTGCGGGTGCTGAATCTGTTCGGCTACACCGGCGCCGCCACCCTGGCCTGCGTGGCCGCCGGTGCCCACGTCACCCACGTGGACGCCTCTAAGGGTATGGTGGCCTGGGGCAAGGAGAATGCGGTGGCCTCGGGGCTGTCCGACCGGCCTATGCGCTGGCTGGTGGACGACTGCGGCAAGTTCGTGCAGCGGGAGCTGCGCCGGGGCAACACCTACGACGGCATCCTGATGGACCCGCCCTCTTACGGCCGGGGACCCGGCGGCGAGGTGTGGAAGCTGGAGGAGCAGATCTATCCGCTGGTGGCGGAGTGCGTCAAACTGCTGTCCGACGACCCGCTGTTTTTCCTCATCAATTCCTACACCACCGGCCTGTCCCCGTCGGTGATGCAGTACGTGCTGGGCAGTCTGCTGCCCAAGGGCATCGGCGGCACTCTGTCGGCGGACGAGATCGGTCTTCCGGTGACCGCATCGGGGATGACGCTGCCTTGCGGAGCCACCGCCATGTGGCACAAGTAAATGAGTAATGAGCAATGAGTAATGAGTAATGAGTAATGAAGCGTAGGCTTTTGGCTTTTACTGGTTGCTCCCATTCCTCATTTCTCATTAAACCAAAAAAAGGAGGTGAATCTATGCCTATGCTAAAGGCGGAGGACGTCCGCTTTGATTATGAATACGAAAACGAAGCGCCCCAGACGGTGCTCCGGGGCGTGAATCTGACGGTGGAAAAGGGCAGCTTTGTGGCGCTGCTGGGCCACAACGGTTGCGGAAAGTCCACCCTGGCCAAGCACTTCAACGCCATTCTGCTGCCCACCGGCGGCCGGGTGCTGGTGGAGGACCTGGACACCGCCGACGAGGCGAACACCTATCCCATCCGCCGGCGGGTGGGTATGGTGCTGCAAAACCCCGATAACCAGCTGGTATCCACCATCGTAGAGGAGGACGTGGCCTTTGGCCCGGAGAATCTGGGCCTGCCCCCGGAGGAGATCCGCCGCCGGGTGGACGAGGCGCTGGAGGCGGTGGATATGACCGCCTACCGTGACCACTCCCCCCACAGACTGTCCGGTGGACAGAAGCAGCGGATCGCCATCGCCGGTGTGCTGGCTATGCACCCGGACTGCCTGTTGCTGGACGAGCCCACCGCCATGCTGGACCCCCAGGGCCGGCAGGAGGTGCTGGACACCGTCTGCCGCCTCAACCGGGAGGGTATGACGGTGGTGCTCATCACCCACTATATGGAGGAGGCCGCTCTGGCGGACCGTGTGGTGGTGATGGACGAGGGCGTGGTGCTGGCGGACGGCACCCCCCACACCATTTTTGCCGACGTAGAAAAAATGCGGGCGTGGGGACTGGACGTGCCCCAGCCCACGGCGCTGTGCGCCGCTCTGCGGGATAGGGGCATCGACCTGCCGGCCGATCTGCTCACCCCGGAGGAATGTGCTGCGGCGCTGATGCAATTATTGACCGACCCAAACCATAGGAAGGCGTGAAGAAACCCAGATGGCAACCATAGTTGTGGATAACATCACCTATACCTACGGGGCGAACTCTCCCTTTGAGAAGCACGCCATCCGCGGCGTATCCCTGGAGATACCGGCGGGTCAGCTGGTGGGCATCATCGGCCACACCGGCTCCGGAAAGTCCACCCTGGTGCAGCACCTCAACGGTCTGCTGCGCCCCAACCAGGGGCGGATTTTGCTGGACGGCCGGGACATTTGGGCCGAACCCAAAAAGATCCGGGACGTGCGCTTTCGTGTGGGTATGGTGTTTCAGTATCCGGAGCATCAGCTCTTTGAGGATACCATATACAAGGATATTGCCTTTGGCCCTAAGAATATGGGCCTGGACGAGGCAGAGATCGACCGCCGGGTGCGGCAGGCGGCCGCCTACGTGGGCCTGGACGAGGCCCTGCTGGACAAATCCCCCTTTGATCTGTCCGGCGGCGAAAAGCGCCGGGCCGCCATCGCCGGCGTGATGGCGATGGAGCCGGAGGTGCTCATCCTGGATGAGCCCACCGCCGGCCTGGACCCCCGTGGCCGGGAGCAGATCCTGGCCATGGTGGGGGATTATCAGCGCAGCCGGGGCACCACCGTGTTGCTGGTCACCCACAGCATGGAGGACGTGGCCCGTGTGGCCGACCGGGTGCTGGTGATGGCGGACGGTCAGGTGGCTATGCTGGACACGGTGAAGCGGGTCTTCTCCCGGGCCGACGAGCTGGAGCGCATCGGCCTGGCGGTGCCCGCGGTGACCAAAATATTGTTGCTTCTGCGCCGTGGCGGCGTGGCGGTGGATACCGCCGCCTACACGGTGGAGCAGGCAGTGGCCCAGCTGCTGCCCTTGTTAGGGGGTGACGGGGTATGATGAAGGATATCACCCTGGGTCAGTATTTCCCCGGTAGCTCTCTGCTGCATCGGTTGGATCCCCGGATGAAGCTGGTGCTGACCCTTTTGTTCATCGTTCTTGTGTTCCTGCCCCAGAATTGGTGGGGGCTGCTGGCGGTGCTGGTCTTTTTGGTGCTGGTGGTGGCTCTGTCCCGCCTGCCGGCCCGGCTGCTGTGGCGCAGCGTAAAACCGGTGCTGTTTTTGGTGTTGTTCACCGCGGTGCTGAATATGCTGTACGTGCACACCGGCACCACCCTGGTGCAGTGGGGCTTTATCCACGTCACCACCGGGGGTCTGCAGAACGCGGCGTTTATTGCCGTCCGTATTCTCTGCCTAATTGCGGGCAGCTCGCTGCTGACCTATACCACCACCCCCACGGCGCTGACCGATGGCATCGAGCAGTTGCTCTCGCCTCTGAAATGGATCAAGATAAACCCCCACGAGCTGGCCATGATGATGACCATCGCCCTGCGATTTATCCCCACCCTGATGGAGGAGACGGACAAGATCATGTCCGCCCAAAAGGCCCGGGGTGCCGATTTGGAGAGCGGCGGCCTGCTGCAGCGGGTACGGGCGCTGGTGCCCATTCTCATCCCGCTGTTCGTATCCTCCTTCCGCCGGGCCTATGACCTGGCTATGGCGATGGAGTGCCGCTGCTATCAGGGCGGCGAGGGCCGCACCCGTATGAAGCAGCTGCGCACCGCCCCCCGGGACTGGCTGTCCCTGGCGGTGTATGCGGCGGTGGCGGCGGGCCTGGTGGTGCTGAATGGGCTGTTCGGCTCGGTGCTTAAATAATCTCACAAGAAAAGGAGGCGGTGCTATGCAGCGCATAATGCTTACCCTGCGGTACGACGGCACCGCCTATCACGGCTGGCAGGTCCAGCCCAACGGCGTCACGGTGCAGCAGGTGCTGCAGGACGCCATAGAAGCAGTTACCGGCGTGCGCTCCGGGGTCATCGGCTGCAGCCGCACCGATGCCGGCGTCCACGCGGATATGTTCTGCTGCACCTTTGATACCGCGTGTGCTCTGCGGGGCGACAAGCTGTGCAGCGCCCTGAATTTTCATCTGCCCCACGACGTGGCGGTGTATGCCGCCCGTGAGGTGGCGGAGGATTTTCACCCCCGCTACCACGCCGCCGGCAAGCGGTACGTCTATCGCATCTGGAACGGCCCCCAGCGGCACCCGGTGTACGGGCGGTACGCCCTGCACCGCAACCGGCCGCTGGACGTGGACTTGCTCAACCGGGCGGCGGCGGACTTTGTGGGCCGCCACGATTTTGCCGCCTTTTGCGGTGCCGGCAGCGACCTGCAGGGCACCACGGAGCGGACCGTCCACACCTGCCGGGTTCAGCGGCAGGGGGATCTGGTGCTGTTCACCGTAGAGGGGGACGGCTTTCTCTACAATATGGTGCGCATTATGGTGGGCACCCTGCTGGACATCGCCGCCGGACGGCTGGCGCCGGACAGCATCCCCGCCATACTGGAGGGCTGTGACCGCGGGGCGGCCGGCCCCACCGCACCGGCCCAGGGCCTATGCCTGGCCCGGGTGTTTTACAACGACTTTGCGTAAGGAGGGCTGCCGTCATGGCGGGCAAAACAACCAAACGTGCTCCGGGGCAGCCCCTGACCGCCGCGGAAAAGCGTGAGATGCGCCGCCGCCGGGCGCGCCGCCGGGCGGTGCTGCGGGTGGTGGTGCTGGTGGCGCTGTGCGCGGTGCTGGTGCTGCTGTGGCAGAACTGGGATTCCCTGGCGCCCGGCAAGCTGCTCAACCGGTTTCAGGATATGATCGGCAGCAGCACCGGCAGCTATCCGGTGGACCTGTCCGGCGTGAGCGTGCGGCGGCTGGACCGCTCCCAGAATTATTCGGTGCTGCTCACCGACAGCCATCTCATCTATCTTAATTCGGACGGCGCCGAGGTCAATCGGCACGTCTGCTCCTATTCTACGGCGCTGCTGCGCACCGCCGGCCGGTACGTGCTGGTGGCGGAGCAGGGCGGGCGACGCCTGCAGCTGAGCACCCGCAGCGCCGTGGTGACCGAGCTGACCGTGGACCAGGATATCATCACGGTGGCCCTTAACGAGCGGGGGCAGATGGCGGTGCTCACCCACGGCCTGCAGGGCTATGCGGTGCAGGTAAAGGTGTACGACCGCAACGGTAAGCTGTTGTATACCCGCAGCCGCAACCACGCGGTCACCGAGGTGGCCCTGTCCCGGGACGGCAGCCAGATGGCGCTGCTCAGCGTAGAGTCGGTGGACGGCACGCTGAATACGCTGTTGGACGTGTTTTCTCTGGAGACGGCGGACACCGGTGCCCTGTGCTCCTATACCGCACAGGACACCCTGTTGTACCGGATGGAGTATATGGACGGGCACTGGCTGGTGGCCTTTAGCGAGGACAGCGTGGTGATGCTGGACACCGCCGACGGCCTGGCCACAGTGTATAAGCCCCAGGGCCTGCGGGTGCTGGGCTATGCGGTGAGCGAGGAGACGCTGGCTCTGGCCCTGCGCCCCTATGGCGATACCGGCGACGGCGAGGTCCAGGTGGTGAGCAAGACCGGCGAGCCTTCCTGCTCGGTGGCGTTCACCGGCACCTTCCGCCATCTGGCGGAGGAGAACGGCCAGTACGTTCTGCTGACCGACGCCTATGCCCAGCGGATCGCCGCCGCCGGCGCAGCCGGCACGGCCCAGGTGGGCTCCGACGGACAGCAGGTGGTGCTGGATGGCGACCGTGCCGTGGTGCTGGGGCTCAACCGTCTGGTGGCCTTTGAGCTGGAATAAGAATACGTATTCATAATTTACATACAATAGGAGGAAATTATCGTGGCATACTTATTAGACGGAGCGATCCTGGTTTTGTTTCTGGTGATGGTTGTCATCGGCAGCCGTCGCGGCTTTATCAAGACCATTGCCGGTGTGGCCGCCTTTGTGGTGGCGCTGGTGCTGGCCTCTATGCTGGGCGGACCGGTGTCGGATTTTGTGTATGAGCATTCGGTGGAGCCGGCGGTGATCAAGGCCATCGACGCCCAGGTGGGCGAGGGCAGCGCCGCCGCGGAAAAGCTGGATATGGCCCTGGTGGATATGCCCGGCTTTGTCACCAACATTCTCAATAACGCCCAGATCGAGAGCGGTGCGGATATTCTGGAAAAGCTCACCGCCACCGAGGAGGGGGAGAGTGTGGCCCAGAGCGTCTCCCGGCAGGTGGTGACCCCCATCGTGATGCCGCTGCTCAAGATGCTGTGCTCCCTGCTGCTGTTCCTGGCGGCTTCGGTTTTGGTGTCCATTCTGCTCAAGGCGCTCAACGTGGTGGCCAAGCTGCCCCTGCTCAAGCAGCTCAATAAGAGCCTGGGTGCCCTGGCCGGCGCTCTGCTGGGCGTGCTGTGGGTGTTCTTTGCGGTCAGCGTGCTGCAGGTGCTGGCCTCGCTGGGAGTCACCGACGTGATCTCTGCCGAGCTGCTGCGCTCCACCACCCTGGTCAACTGGCTGTGCGGCATCAACCCTGTGGGCGGTGCCCTGCAGGATATTCTGGCGCTCATCCCCTCTGAGGGTTAATTGTATTCGAGGTGTATTAACAATGCAGATTCTCAACGTAACGTGGAAGTGGAATGTCCCCAACGCCCTGTCGGTTCTGCGCATTCTGCTGGTTCCGGTGTTTATGGTGCTGTATCTGACCCATCTGGACGGGTGGGCCTTTGGGGTGCTGCTGTTGTCCGGCATTACCGACGCTCTGGATGGCATCATCGCCCGCAAATTCAATCAGATTACCGACTGCGGCAAGCTGCTGGACCCCATTTCGGATAAGCTGACCCAGGTGGCGGTCATCGTCTGTCTGACCACCCGGTTTACGGAGCTGCTGCCCCTGGCCATTCTCTGCTTTGTCAAGGAGAGCTGCCAGGCCATCGGCGGCATCATCCTGCTGAAGAAAAAGAGTGCCGTGCGGGGCTCCAAGTGGTTTGGCAAGCTGTCCACCGTGGTGTTCTACACCTGTATGCTGGTGCTGGTGCTGTGGCGGGACGTGCTGCCGCCTATGGTGGAGTGGATCCTGGTGGGGCTGGTGGGCCTGTGTATGCTGCTGGCCTTTGTGGGATATCTGCATGTTTTTATCCGGGTCTATCGGGCCGAAAAGGCGGCCGCGGGCGATCCGGCAACCGACCCGGCCCAGGTGCCGGAGAAAGGCTGATCATTCACTATGATGCTGTGTACAAAATGCAAAAAACGCCCCGCGGTGGTGTTCGTCACCCGTATGGACGGAAAAGAGAGCACCAACGAGGGCTATTGCCTGACCTGTGCCAAGGAGTTGGGCATCCAGCCGGTCAACGATATGCTCAAAAAGTTCGGTATCAGCGACGAGGATATGGAGCAGATGGAGCAGCAGATGACCGAGATGCTGGCAGAGGTCGGCGAGGACGGCGACGAGGAGGGAGAGGGCTTTTCTCCCGGCGGCGCCCCCTCTATGCCCCCGTTCCTTCAGCAGCTGTTCGGCGGCGGCCCCGGCGGCCCCTCTGCCGGAGAGCCGAAGGACGACCAGAAGGACAAAAAAGACAATAAAAAAGAAAAA
>JAFQKB010000074.1 GCA_017397125.1 Clostridia bacterium
CGGCGGTGGTCATATGGCGGATGGAGGACAGATCGTACTTGGACAGGTCACCCCGGATGAGCATACGCAGCATGGTGGGCGGCGCGCAGAAGGTGGTGATGTTGTACTTGGCGAACATGGGCAGGATGTCGTTCTCGTCAAAGCGGTCAAAGTCGTAGACGAACACGGCGCCCTCGCACAGCCACTGTCCGTACAGCTTGCCCCACAAGCTCTTGCCCCAGCCGGTGTCCGAGATGGTCAGATGCAGGCCGTCCCGCTGGCAGCAATGCCAGTATTTGGCGGTGACGTAGTGCCCCAGGGCATAGGTGTGCTTGTGGGCCGCCATCTTGGGGTTGCCGGTGGTGCCGGAGGTGAAGAACATCAGCGCCGTGTCGTCGCCGGCAGAGGCGTCCGCCGGACGGACAAACTTGCGGGAGAACAGACCGAACTCCCGGTCGAAATCGTGCCAGCCCTCTTTCTGCCCGCCCACCAGGATCTTGGTGATGGGCTGGGGACACTTGGCGGCGGCAGCCATAGCAATGTCGGCGGTATCTCCGTCGGCGGTGCAGACGATGGCGGACACGCCGGCAGCCTTGTAGCGGTATTCAAAATCGTGCTCCTTGAGCTGGTTGGTGGCGGGGATGGCCACGGCCCCCAGCTTGTGCAGGGCCACCATGGCAAACCAGAACTGGTAGTGGCGCTTGAGCACCAGCATCACCTTGTCGCCACGCCGGATGCCCAGAGAGGTGAAATAGTTGGCGCACTGGTTGGAGTACTGCTTCATGTCCTTAAAGGTGAAGCGGCGCTCGGTGCGGTTGACGTCCAGATGAAGCATGGCCAGCTTGTCGGGGTATTTCTCCGCGATGCCGTCCACGATGTCAAAGCCGAAATTAAAGCGGTCGGTATTCTTGAACTCAATGCTCTGCAGAGCGCCCTGTTCGTCCTCTACGGTGGTGACAAACTGCTCGCACACCAGGGGCTCGGAGGACTTGGCGGTGACGATGCTCTCCCGTACCGTCTCTTCCTTAGTCTCCTCGCCGGGCAGCACCACCGCGCAGAATACGCAGTCCTCCCCCTCCACGGCGATCATACCGTGGGGTGTGGAGGAGTCGTAGTAGATGCTGTCGCCCTCGCCCAGGATCTCCACGTGGTTGCCGATCTGCACCTTCAGCTTGCCGCTGATGACCAGGTCGAACTCCTGACCGGAGTGGGTGGCCAGGTGCATGGGCTTGTTGGCCAGCGCCGGGTCGTATTCGTACCGCACCCAATAGGGCTCGGCGATCTTATTGCGGAATTTGGGCGCCAGATGGGCGATGTCGATGCCGTCCTCCTTGGCGGTCTGCTGACCCTGCCCCTTGCGGGTGACGGTATAGGAGGACAGCAGGTTGGCGCCGCGGCCCTCCAGCAGATCGGTCATATCCAGATCAAAGGCCAGAGCACACTTGTGAATAAAGCTGAAAGGAAAATCCACCGTACCGGACTCGTAGGTCTCGTACTCCGCCACGGTAACACCGGTCTTTTCCGCCATCTCAGCCACAGACCATTCCAGGATCTCACGCATCTCCCGAATTCGCACTGCCACCTCGATGAGTTTCTGGTTGTTTGCGGTTGCCATTTTCCTTCACTCCTTTTACAAAATAATTATAATCGATTCCATAACCACTAATAGCATCGGGTTGCGATGGTATTGGTAGTTACAAAAAAACAAAACACCCGTCTCGTTATTGAGACGGGTGTAAACACACTCGCGGTACCACTCAATTTGCGACCATGGGGTCGCCGCTCGGCGGGATCCATCAATCCCTGGGCCTTTACGCAGCCATCACGGGGGCAGCTAATTGCCATAGGCGTTCGCCACTCCGGCTCGGAAGGGATGGGTCATTGAAAGCATTTGTTACCGATTCGCACCAACCATCGGCTCTCTGAAAGCAAAAGACCTTCGACCGTCTTCGTCACAGCCTTTGTTTTAAGTTTTAACGCATTGTAGCACAGTGTCCGGCGTTTGTCAAGAAAAACGCTGAAAAAACTTACAGCTCTACGCGGAATTCGCTATTCTTACGCTTGCGGGGCAGATAGCCCTCCAGCATACCCACCAGGCGCAGCATACGGCGCTCGGTGCGCACAAACAGGAACAGGGCAGCCACCAGAGCGGCCACCACAACCAACACGATCCACCATGCATTGTTCTTCTTTTCCATTCTGTTCACCCATCCCTTCTGCGGGGACAAGCCCCGTCAAGCAACGACAAATTTCTCTATGTAATATTATAATATGCCGCAGTGGGAATGTCAATCCGAAATTATTCACTTTCTTTTATAGTGACGTTCACAGTTTGTTCATATTTTGTTGCTATATTATAGGATGCTGAGATATTTTACAGAGAGGGAGCACACCTATGCTACAACTCAAAGACATTACAAAGGTATACGCCGCCGGTGAAAACGCCGTGACAGCGCTGGACGGGGTGAGCATCACCTTCCGGCACAGCGAGTTTGTGTCCATCCTGGGCCAGTCCGGCTGCGGAAAGACCACCCTGCTCAACCTGGTGGGCGGTCTGGACCGGTACACCAGCGGCGACCTGATCATCAACGGAAAGTCCACCCGGCAATTCAAGGACCGGGACTGGGACACCTATCGCAACCACACCATCGGCTTTGTATTCCAGAGCTACAACCTCATCCCCCACCAGACGGTGCTGCAGAACGTAGAGCTGGCCCTGACCCTCTCCGGCGTATCCAAGCGGGAGCGCCGCCGCCGGGCCAAGGAGGCCCTGGAGCAGGTGGGTCTGGGCGACCAGCTACGCAAAAAGCCCGGCGAGATGTCCGGCGGCCAGATGCAGCGTGTGGCCATCGCCCGCGCTCTGGTCAACGACCCGGACATCATCCTGGCGGACGAGCCCACCGGCGCCCTGGACACCGAGACCAGCGTGCAGGTCATGGATATACTCAAGGAGGTGTCCAAGGACCGCCTGGTGGTGATGGTCACCCACAACCCGGAGCTGGCGGAGCGGTACTCCACCCGCATCATCCGGATGCTGGACGGCAAAATAACCGGCGACAGCGCCCCTCTGACCGAGGAGGAGATCCGTGCCGAGCAGGAGCTGGAGGAGGCCAAGGCGGCTGAGGCCCGCGGCAAAAAGCGCCGCCAGCGCAAGCCTACCATGTCCTTTGCCACCTCCTTTGGTCTGTCGCTGAAGAACCTGTTCACCAAAAAGGGGCGCACCGCCCTGACCAGCTTTGCAGGCAGCATCGGCATCATCGGCATCGCCCTCATCACCGCCGTATCCCAGGGCACCACCGACTTTATTAATGACGTGCAGGAGGACACCCTCTCCGCCTATCCCCTGACCCTGGAGGCAACTCATATGGATATGGGCAGCCTGCTGATGACCTTTATCGGCGAGGCCCAGTCCCACGGCACCCACGAAAACGACGCCGTGTACCAAAAGACCATGTTCTACGACCTCATCAACACCCTCAACACCATGGAGTCCAGCGAGAACGACCTGAAATCCTTTAAGGAATATCTGGAGGAGGAGCTGGAAAAAGAGGACGGCACTCTCAAAGAGGCGGTCAGCGGTGTGAAATACACCTACGACCTGAACCTGCTCATCTACACCGAAAACGTGGACGGCAACATCATCCTCTCCGACTCGGAGCAGCTGCTGCAGGACCTGATGCTGGAGTATTTCAGCATGGATATGTCCGGCATGATGAATATGAGCGAGAGCTACGGCATGAGCAGCAGTATGATGACCATGCCGGGTATGAGCACCACCACCTGGCAGGAGATGCTGCCCGGTGACAACGGCGACCCCATCAACCCCCTGCTGAAAAAGCAGTACGACGTCATCTACGGCTCCTGGCCCAACTCCTACAACGAGGTGGTGCTGGTGGTGGACGAGCGCAACGAGGTGGACGATATGACCCTCTACGCCCTGGGCCTCAAGTCCAAAGAGGACATCAACGCCCTGGCCCAGGCCGCCATCAACCAGACCGAGGTGGAGCACAAACGGGAAAGCTGGTCCTATGAGGACATCTGCGGTATGGAATTCCGCACCGTCTTTGCCGCCGACTGCTACACCAAGGACCCCACCACCGGTCTGTTCACCGACCTGCGGGGCACCCAGGCGGGTCTGAAATACCTCTACGACAACGGCACCGCCCTCAAGGTGACCGGCATCATCCGCCCCAGCGAGAACGCCACCGCCAGCATGCTGTCCGGCAGCATCGCCTATACCCACCAGCTGACCGAGTACGTCATCAACAACGCCAAGGACTCTGACGCGGTCCAGGCCCAAAAGGAGGATACCTCCAAGGACATCTTCACCGGCCTGCCCTTTAAGGAGAACACCAGCAATATGACCGACGCCCAAAAGGCCGAGGCCTTCAAGAGCTATGTGGAAAATCTCACCGAGCAGCAGAAGGCAGACACCTACGTGGCCATTATGTCCATCCCCTCTCAGGAGCAGCTGGACGGCATGGTCGCCCAGGCTATGGCCGGCTACGACCGGGAGAAGATGGAGCAGACCTTCTCCACCGTCCTGGCGCAGCAGACCGGTATGGGCGCTGAGGAGATCGGCGAATACCTGCAGAAGATGAGCGACGAGGCCATCACCGAGATGTTCACCGAGATGATCACCGCGCAGGTCAAGGCCCAGTACGCCGAGGGCGTAAAGGCCCAGATGGCCGGTATGCCCGCCCCGCAGCTGGCGGGCGCGCTGGCCATGGCTATGGGCACCTACACCGACGAGCAGTTCGGCGTCTACTACGACGAGGTGCTGGTGTTTGCCGACACCACCTACGAGGAGAACCTCATCGAGCTGGGCTGCGTGGAGTTGGATAGCCCCGCCTCCATCAACATCTACGCCTCCTCCTTTGAGAATAAGGATATCATCGAAGAAACCATCGCCGACTACAACGACACGGTGGACGAACTGGCCCAGATCAAATACACCGACTACGTGGGACTGATCATGTCCTTCGTCACCACCATCATCAACGCCATCACCTACGTGCTCATCGCCTTTGTAGCCATCTCTCTGGTGGTGTCCTCCATCATGATCGGTGTCATCACCCTCATCTCGGTGCAGGAGCGCACCAAGGAGATCGGCATTCTGCGTGCCATCGGTGCCTCCAAGCGGAACGTATCCAGTATGTTCAACGCGGAGACGGTGATCATTGGCTTCACCTCCGGTGCCCTGGGCGTGGGCATCACCTATCTGCTGTGCATCCCCATCAATATGATCCTGTTGTATCTGACCGACATCCCCAACCTGAGGGCCGCCCTGCCCATCGAGGCCGGCATCATCCTGGTGGCTATCAGCGTGATCCTGACCCTCTTCGCCGGCATTATCCCCTCCCGCTCCGCCGCCAAGAAGGATCCGGTGGTGGCCCTGCGGACCGAGTAAACGAGACCCCATCGAAAGGCATAACGAAAACAGCCCGTGGCACGTGCCACGGGCTGTTTTTATGCTAAAATATTCATCCAATCAGTTGTTGCAAGCTCGGATACAGCAGCAAAAACAAAACGGCCAGAAGGATCTCCACGGCTCTCATCACGCCTATACCCAGGAAAACGCCGCCCACCGAGGTGCCGCCATCCTTTACACCAATATTCCGCTCCACATAGCGGCGGTACAGGCAGTTGGCAATCAGTCCGAACACCACTTGGAAAACCACGAGAGAAGCCAACAGACAGAGGTAAGAACCCATCGCCAAGCTGTCCAGCTTGGTTTCATACTCTCTGACCGCCTGACTCACCTCTCCATAATCGATCTCCCCCGCCGTGGCGGCATTCACCATGTCCTCCAGCGTGTAATCCATATACTGGTGATAGGCCGCATACGCCTGATGGGTCTCCTCAATAGCAGGAATGTAGGCGGATACAACCGCCACGCCCACCAAAGAGGAATACAGCATCCAGATCACTGTGTACAACACACCGACCAAGTACATTTTACGATAAAAGATCCAATACAGATTGAAGAATAGGGCCGCCCAGTTGATGTGGAAAAACAGCTTTTTCCCCTCGTGCTTGGAGAACACTTTGAGATAGTAATCCGCATTATTTCCGATAAAGGCGCGCCATTCGCCGATGTCCGTTCCCTCCAAGGCAACGGGAGTCTCTTGAATCGGAGCGGACAGGGTGGCGGAACAATTGCGACAATAGGTTGCGTTCGGGGCGTTGGACTCACCGCAGCTGGGGCAACGTTTTACATTCTCGGTCATATCTCATTCCTCCTATTCTCACCTTTATTTTCATTATAGCATAGTATCACGCCAATGACAAGGGTTTTCTACCGCTAACGATCCGTTCAATGATCCAAACCAAAAAGGTGATCAACACGCTCACCTGCAAGGCACCCAGCACGTCTGTTGTCCTAATGAGCTCAAACGCACCGGGGCGCAAACCTCCTATATGCGAATAGATGGTGTCGACTGCATCCGTCACGCTGTCCGAGGCAGCCAGCAAAGCCGCCTGCTGACCCACTCGGCCTAAGAGGGCGCCGATGCTGCCCACAACAGCACAGCCCCAGTAATAGACAGACCGTTTGATTTTCACCTTTTTTCTCAGTAAGTAAACGATCAGAGAAAACACGGCGACAGAAACCGCACCAAATAGCAGCAACAACAAGTAGGTATTGAACAGTGCGGTGATAAAGATCGGATCATTCAAAAACAGTTTTATATAGTTGTGAGGCCCCACAAACGCCGGCGCATCCGCAAGCAAATCCACAAGCAGAATACCGGCAAGCGGCAGCAGCCACAGAATGGCTATGGCTATCAAAAAACAGACAAGCTCTTTTATCTTTTTCATCCGCTATTTTCTCTCCTGAAAGATAGTCTCGGCAAAAACAAAAAGATCGCATTCAAGCCGGAAAGTACAAGATAATACGCATACGCGAATTTCATAAACGGTACCTTTGATATCAGTATGTACAGGGGAACCGCATAAACCTGGGGCGGTATGAGCAACAGCAGCATCACAGACAGCAGAATGAGCACACAGGCAGGTACCTTCATCCCCGTTTTGGACTCTTTTTTAATGGCAGTCACGGTGAGCAGCACCGCCGCCGTCACGCTTACCACAGCAAAAGCCACGATAAGGATAATAAGCAGGTTGTGAAATAAAGAGGGCCGCTCTGCAGCCCTTATGATGCCTATGGAATGTTCGTCAGCCCAGACCGACGTTATGGCAAAAACCAAACTGCTTAAAAGGACGTAATTGTAAACAAGCGTTATACCATCGTATAGTATCGCAAGCCCCCAACGCCAAACCCGCATTTTTCTCTCCCGCCTTCTCCGTCCACTATATCACCATTTTACACAATCCACACACCCCTACAATAACGAATCTTTATATATTTTACAATTTTTTGATCTGAACAACAAAGCGAAGGGACGGTAGTGAGCATCACTACCGCCCCCTCTTGGAGGTATTACTTATTGCTCGACTGCGTTGGTTTGCTCACGCTTTTTGGTCAGGGTGAATACAGCTCCTCCGCTGACAAACAGCAGGGCGAACCACAGCCACAGACTGGTGTTATCTCCGGTCTTGGGGGAACGGGGCGCATCCGGCACGGTGGTGACCACCGTGTTGGTCCTGGTGGTGTTGACACCGTCAAAGGCCTGGGCCTGGTTGACCAGCATCACACCCTCCCCGGCAACCGCCACCCGGAAGGAGACGGTCTTGCTCTCGCCGGCCGCCAGAGTCAAGTGCCAGGTCAGCACGCCGTCGGCAAAGACAGCTCCATTGTCCGCAGAGCCGTCCACGTAGGCGGTGTGCTCCGGGATGGCGTCGGTGATGGTCACCTCCGCCGCAAAGGCGTCGGAATTGGTGTAGGTGATGGTGTACACCAGCACGTCGCCCAGCTGCACCATCTGGCCGTCGATGCTGACGGTGGGATCGGTCACCCGGAACACGTCCTTAACCAGATCGTCCTGCTCCACGGGGCTGGTGACCCGGTTGGTCTCCAGCTTGTTTTCGCCCTCCAGAGCGGTGGCCTGGTTGGTGACCGAGGCGTCGGCATCCGCCACCCGCACCCGGAAGGAGACAGTACTGCTCTCACCGGCCGCCAGATTCAGGCGCCAGGTCAGCACCCCGTCGGCAAAGGTGCCGCCGTTGTCCGCAGAGCCGTCCACGTAGGTGGTGTGCTCCGGAATGGTATCCAGGATGGTCACCTCGGCCGCGAAATCATCCGCATTGGTGTAGGTGATCTCGTACGTCAGCACGTCGCCCGGATTCACCGCCTTGCCGTCGATGCTGGCGGCGGGATCCGCCGCCAGGAACACGTCCTTGACCACGGTGTCCTCCCCAACCGGGTTGGTCACCTCGTTGGTGGAATAGGTGTTCCCACCCTCCAGCACGGTGGCTCCATTCACAACAGTGATGCCGGCCGCAGCCACCTTCACCCGGAAGCTGACCGTGACCGTGGCATCCGGGGCCACGTCCTCCAGCGTCCACTCCAAAACGCCGTCGGTCAGCTGGCCGCCGTTGTCCGCAGAGCCATCCACATAGGTGGTGTACTGGGGGATGGCATCGACGATGGTAACGTCTACAGGTACACTGTCGTAGTTGGTGTAAGAGATCTCGTACAGCAGGATATCGCCCTTATCCACCGTCTTGCCGTCGATGCTGATGGTGGGTTCGGTGGCCACAAACACGTCCTTGTCAGTGATGACGCTGTGGTGGGTATTGCGGAAGATCAGGTCATCCGTGCCCTTTTGGCTGGTGATCTGGGTCTTACTCTCGTTGACCAGCAGCTCGCCGGCGCCATTGTCCTCCACATGGAGGGTGATGGTGTAGACGTTCGTATCCCAGCGGATGAGATCAAAGAGGATATTCTCCTGCTCCCGGATGGTCAGTTCGTACACACCGGCCGTGTCAAAGGTCAGGGTGTCGAAGGCCACCTTGCCGTCGGCGTCGTTCTGCTTTTTCTGCTTTTCGGCGCCGTCCACCGTCAGGATAAAGTCAAACTCCTTCATCTCGTCGCCCTCATAGACCTTTTGAGCCTCGGGGGTGTACCGGGCGGGCTTTGCCTCATAGCTGTTGGTAAAGGCCAGGTTGCCCACCGTCACCAGACGGCTGTTGTCGGTGTAGGTGGTGATGGTGACCCGGCTGTCCGAGGCGGTGACGGTGGGGATCAGATTGCCCTGGCCGTCATCCTCCACCACCACGGTGACGTAGTATCTGGTGTCGTCGTAGGTGATGCCGTTGTCGGTATCCGCGCCACGCTCCAACACCACAAAGTAGTAGGTGCCCGCCGTGGTGAAGGTCCGGGTGCCAAAGCTAAAGCGGCCGTCCAGCCCATTGGTGGTATGATCCACCGGGGTATCGCCGATGACGAAGTTAGAACCCGTCTCATACAGCTCAAAGTCGAAAACCTTGCCCGTGTCGGCCACCGCACTCCAGTCGCCGGACAGGTCCTTGACACCGTCCAGGGTGACCTGAGCAGACTGGTGGGTGTAGGTGTTCTCAAACACCGCCGGGGTGTTGTAGTAATTGGTGGTGGCGGTGAGGGTACCGTCGCCATTGTCCACCACGTCCACCGTAACGGTGAATGCGGTTTCGGTGTCATAGGTCACGCCGCCGGCGTCGCCGGGCAGCTCCACCACGCTGTAGGTGTGCTTGCCGGCGGCGGTATAGCGGATGGGAGAGAACTCAATGGTGCCGTCCGCCAGGTTGTGGCCGGTGGCGACCAGGTCCCCATCCTCCAGCACCGCAAAGGAGAACGCACCCTCCTCCATCTGCAGGTCAGCGCCGGTGACGCTGTTCACGTACTTCTTGGTGCCCTCCAGGGTCACGAAGACGGGCTCCACAGAGTAGTCGTTGGTAAACACGGCGGTAGAGGTGTTGCCGGTACCGGGACGGTACATGGTCACCATAGCCGTCAGGCGGCCGTTGCCGGGGTCAGACACCTTCACGGTGACGTGGTACTCACCGGCGTCGTAGCTGACACCGCCCGCTCTGGTGGCCGGGATGACCTCCTTGAGCACGAAGTAGTAGGTGCCCTCCTGTCCGTCCTCATAATGCAGCGCCATGGTAAAGCCCACGTTGCCGGTGACGGTTTCGGTACGCACCGGGTTGGTATCGGTAATGACAAAGCGGGAGTCCGCCGCATACAGGTGGAAGGTGAAATCCTGGTTGCGCACGGCGGACCAGTCGCCGGAGAGGGCCTTGCGGCCGAGCAGTCTTACGTCCACAGGCAGAGCCTCGTAGGTATTGCGGATCTGCAGCGTGGCGGCGTTGGCCGAGGGGGTGACCACCAGAGCGCCATTCTCGTGGCTGACGGTGACCGTAACGGTATAGGCCTGGTCATCGTAGGTGACCCCGCCCTTGGAGCCGGGCACCTCTTTGACGTAATAGGTGTAGGTCTTGGCCGCATTGCCTGCGCCCAGATGCGCCGCCGTATAGGTGATGGCGGAGAAGGCGAAGGTGCCGTCAGCCCGGTTGGTGGTGGTCTCGATGAGGTTGTTACATTCGGGATCGCCGTACAGGCCGATGGTGAACTCGCCGGCCACCAGGGCACGGCCGTCCAGGATCTTACGACCGCCAAAGGCCACGCGCTCGGAGCCGGTGACCCCATAAGCGTTAACAAAGTCCGCAGAGGTCACGGGGGTGATCCCGCCCAGCTTGTGCATCACGGTCCGGGCGGTGAGGCCGCCGGCGCCATTGTCGGACACCGTAACGGCGATATGGTACTCGGAGGTGTCGTAGATGACGCCGTCCAGCACGTACCTGCCGGTGACGGGATCCACCACCGCGGCCGCGGGGATGACCTCGGTCCACTTGTAGTAGTACATGCCCACCCGGTCAAAGGTCAGCTGCACCGTGCTGCCGGTGTTGGGGCTGATGAAGTATGAGCCATTCCAGGCATCGGCACCGGTCAGAGGCTTAAAGCCGGCGTCGGTGCGCACCAGACGGGTCTCGTACCGCTCTCCGGCCACGGGGTCGCGGCCGGTCAGCTGCTTGGAGAAGGACAGGAACACGTCGGTGGAGGTCAGCGCATACTCGTTGGTAAACAGGGCGGTGTAGACGCCGTTGGCGGGGGCTACGGTCTGGCCGGTGGTCAGGTTCTTGAGGGTGCGGTCGGTAACCACCAGGCTGGAGCCCTGGACCTCGGTCACCACGGTGTACAGATACTCGGTGGGATCGTAGCTCATACCGTTGAGGACATACTTACCGGTCTGACTGTCCAGAACCGCGCCGGCGGGGATATCCTCGGTGATCTTGTAGTGATAGGTACCCGCCGCATCCAGGAAGATGTTGAAGGTGGCATCGCCCAGAGCGGAGGTGGTCACCCGGGTGACCTGGGCGCCGGCGGCCACGTTGCCGCTGGCGTCGGAGGGACGCATGGTGAAGTGGAAGCCGGTCAGCGGCTTCACCGCACCGGTGTTGTTATTGAGATCCTTGTGCACCGGCAGGGTAATGCTGGTGGCGTTGACCTCATACTGATTGGTAAAGGTAGCCGCCACGGTGATCTTTTTGATCTGCTCGGGGTCGCCGTCCGTATACTGCGGAGTTACGGTGACGTTGGCCTCCTCACGGACCGCCACCTCCAGCACGCCGTTCATATCGTCGTCGGTCACGACCACCTCAAACAGCGCGCGCATGGTGGAGTAGCTCATACCGGGCGTGTCGGTGCCCGCGGGCGTCTGCTCCGAGGGCTTCAGCTCCACCACCCGGAAGAAGTAGGTGCCCATATCCTCAAAGGTCAGCGTGTAGGCACCCTGCAGAGTCTCGTCGGCACCCACCAGCAGATACTCGCTGCCGTTATCCGCGGCGATGCTGGGATAGGTGCCATCGGCCAGCAGCATCTGCAGTACGAACGCGAACTCCTCGTTGCCGGTGTAGGGAGAGAGTTGGTTGAGAACCTTGGTCACGTCCAGCTCCACCGGCACCTCCACGCGCTCGAATTCGTCGGGGTACCGGTTGAGGAACGCCTCCAGGCTCTCGGAGTTGGCGCCGATGGTGCCGCTGGCCTGGGGGGCGCCGATGACGCCGTTGATGCTCTCCAGCGCAAAGCCTTCCATAGAATCCTCGGTGATGGTGTAGGTGGTGCCCTCCGGGATGTGGAAGATGGTGACAGACTCTTCGTTCTTGAGCCGGATGGGGTCGCCGTTTTCATAGGTCAGATTGCCATCCGCACCCACGGTGACGATGGCGTTCTCGCTGGTACGGAATGCATCACCGGCGGCGATCTTACTGCCGGCGAGCTTGACCCGGAAGGTGAACTCCTTACCCGACATAGCCGCCGGATCGGCGATCAGAGCGTGAACGACGTCCTTGCTGATCACCAGATTGCCGTAGCCGTTGGGGGCGTTGGTGATCACCACCGGCACCATCTGGGATACACCCGCAGCATAGGCGGGGACGGTGGCGGTGGCGGGAGCATCCACAGCCTGCTTCTGGCCGGCCACCTGGATATCCACCACTTTATAGTCGCCGCCGATCTGCTCGGCGATCTGCACCGTGGTGCCCACGGGGATGCCGGAGATGTAGGCGGTGACGTTAGCGGGCATGGTCACCGTGAACCGGTCGTTGGTCACGGCAGACATGGTCACGCCGGGCAGCGTCTGGCCGTCCGCATCGGTCAGCACGGGGAACGCCGCGGTGCCGGCGGGGATGTTGGACAGGGCGATCTCGAAGGTATAGGCGCTCACGCCCTCGATGGTGCCCTGCAGCTGCTTGCGCAGGGTGATGCCGGTGGCGGGGGCAACAGTAAGAGCGCCGTTGTTGCCCAGGAAGGAGTACACGTCCTGCTTCTGCCCATTCTCGAACACAGCGGGAAAATTGGAATAGGACAGAGAGCCGGTGACGTTTGCCGTCTTATCCTGTCTGAAGCGGGAAACCTCGCTGAAGATGGTGCCCGCCGGGATGTACCAGTACCCCTTTTGGGTATCGTACTCGGCCTTGTTGGCCAGGGTGTCCGCAGCAATGGGCAGGGTCATGGTGACCCGCTGGGTCTGATTGTAGATATAGCGATGATGGAAATGGTCGCCGGTGGGGCGGGTGGTACCGGTGACGGGGTTGCCGGCAGCATCCAGCACCGGCGTGTCCTCGGTGTAGTAATACCGACTGTTGTCCATAGCCGGATGGAAGTGGGACTCCGCCACCAGGGCGCTCTCCACCTCATCGGGGTCGGGGATGCCGTTGCCGTTTTTGTCGTTGCCGATGGCCCATTCATTCGTGTAGAAGGTGACGGTGCCGTCGGCGTTGCGATGGACGTGGCCGCCCTTGGCGACGTGCTCGGCGATCTTCTGCTCCATATTAACGGAGTTGACGTCCGGGCGCAGGCCCACCTCAAAGACCAGCTGCATGGGGATGGCACCCTCACGCTCAAAGGTCTCCACCCGGGTGGGATCCTCCTCATTCAGGGTGACCCGGTACTGGACGGTGGGCAGCAGCGAGGCCGGGATCTTAAAGTACACGGTCTGGTGCAGGGTGGCCAGCTCGGTGCGGACCATCACCACCACGTGCATCATATCGCTGTCCCCATTGGCGCCCAGATAGCCGTAGGAGCGGTTGGCGTACACAGCGCCGGCCGGGGCATTCTCATAGCCGGACTCCTTATCCCAAAAGCCTACGTAGTTGCCGTTGGCGTCAGCATACCAGCCGATGTAGTTGCTCCAGTTATTGTCGTCGGCATAGTACAGCTGCCCGTCGTTGTACGCATTGTCGATGAGCTGCTGGGCCTGGGTGGTGGTGGTGCCGGGGATGCGCTCCATAACGGTGCGCACCAGCTCGTGGCCGCGCTCGGTGGGTCCGTCCACCGTGCCCAGGTTGCCGTCGCTCATACCCTTGGCGATGTCCATGCCGCTGTACAGAACCGTGCCGCCGTTGCCGTCGCTCATGAGCACGCCCTTCACATCCGCCACCTGCATCAGCTCGCCCAGCTCATCCTCAAAGGTGACGTAGCCGGAGAAGTTGGCGTTGCCGCCCTCTACCAGCGTGGCGTAGGACTCCGCCTTCAGAGAGATCTCGCTGACGATATCCTTAAAGGAGTCGATGAGACCCTGGGCGTTGTTGGCGTAGTAGTAGGTGTCCACATAGTTCATTGCCTCTACGTCGGCCTCGCGGCGGACGGTCAGCGGGTTGTTGCCGGTGATGGCGGTCACATTGTTGCCGGGCGTGGCCGCCAGATAGCGGTCCCAGTAGCTGACCAGATTGGCGTTGGAGCCCGCCGGATACAGCGTATTGGTGGCGGCGGAGCTATTCTCCGTGCCCAGGCCCATGGTCAGAAACAGCATATCCTTGTCGTCGTCCCCATTCTCCTGATAGTGAGAGGCCACGCGGCCTCTCACGTAGGCTGCGGTCAGCTGGGTCAGGAAGGTGATGCGGTCGTTGGTGGCGGTGCCGTCGCCGGTGTTGGAATTACCGATGTTGGTGTAGCTGGTGGTGGCGATGGTAGGGGCACCGTCGGTCATCAGCACCAGCACGGGCAGACGCTCAGCACCGGCCTGGAGCTTGCCCTCGGGGACGGTGGTATCGGTCACGTCCAGGAACTGGCCCATAGCCTGATAGAGGCCGTTCTGGATATAGGTGCCGCCGGTGGCCTGCTTGGAGGTGTCGGTCACATTGGCGCCGGTCTCGGTCTTCAGACCGTCCGCAACGGAGACGCGCACCGCCGTGCCCGCGGCCACGTAGGTGGCCGTCTCACCGGTAGCCTGCCAGCGCCGATTTCTGTAGGTATACAGCGCGTCTGTGCGCCAGGTGGTGTCCACAGACAGATACCCGCCGTTGATACCGGCATAGCGGCCCAGGGGCAGCACCACCGTAGCGGTACCAGGGGTTGCCGCCTGGTTGCTGGCGGTGTTACCGGAATACAGCACCACGCCAACGCGGTTGTTGGTGTTCTGCTGCATCAGCTTGTCGATGGTGGCATTGGTGGCCTCGATCATCGCGTTGATCAGGGACATATCGATGCCGGCCACCGCCTGATAGCTATTGCCCTGGCGGACGGTGCCCACCTCATAGGTACCGTCCACCATAGAGCCGGACAGGTCCAGCACCAGCATGGTGTCGGTGGGGGCGGAGGTGTGTCCGATGATGGACAGGTTGGCGGCGATGGCGGACAAGGCAACCAGGAAATGGTTGCTGTCCGACAGCGTCACACCGGGCAGCTGGGCGGTCTCGTCGCTAAAGACGGATTTATCCGTCCACACGCCGCCCGCAAACTCGGTGTCCATCTTGTTGGGGCCGAAATAGCTCTCCCAGTCGATGGTGCTGGGGTCCGCGTTCTTCTCCACCGCATACACGGGCCCCGCAAAAGTGAAAAGGCCCATATCCGGCAAATACGATACCAGCATCACCAAGCACAGCGTGATGCTCAATATCTTCTTCCAAATCTTTCTGCTCATGTCTCTTCCTCCTAATCGTAATATAGCCAGCCGTTCATCTATTTCTCCCGGAACCGTTCGTTTTCGCACACACCGATGAGATCGCCCGGATGCTCACATCGGTAATACTTACAGGACCCACAGTCCCCGTAGGTTTGGTCGGCCAGAGGGCAATCGTCCTTGGTGGCGTTGACCCACCGCCTGCCGCAGGCGGTGAAGCGGGGTGACTGCTCAAAATCCGGATAGCTGCCGGTGTACCTCTCTGTGGACCCGTCGTAGGTGAATACAACCTCCACAGGATCTTCGTAGAGACAGAACACACGCCTCATCTCCTTGCACATGGCTCACACCCCCTTCTAACCGCAGTGGAATCAGTATGGTTTCATTATACCTGCCGCAAACAAAAAAGGGTCGAGTAATCACCCGAAAATATCTGTATTCTGTTTATCGGCCCGGCATGGCAGAAAAACAGGCAAACAAACGGAAAAAGGACTGGATAAATCTGACTTTTCCGCTGTTCTGCGTTCGTCACAACGAACAAGCACGAATGCATACGTTCGTTATAGCGAATAAAAAGAGCGTCTGCTGTTCGCCATAACGAACAGCAGACGCTCTTGGGTCGCTTATTTCAGCACAAATTCTTCCAGTTCCTTTCGGCTGTTGATATTCAGTTTTTCATAAATGATCTGAATGTAGTTGGTCACGGTGCGGTCGGAGATGTGCATATGGGCCGCGATCTCCTTGGCCCGCCAGTTGCGGGAATACAGCATGGCGATGGTAAACTCCACCGGGGTCAGTTCAAAGGATACCTTGCCTTGGTTCTCCTGGTTATAGATCTCGTACCAGCCGATGTTGTAGGCCCGCGCCAGGCGGATGACCTTATCGTATTCGGCGGGGTACTCCTCCTTGATGTGGCTCTCAATGAGGCCTTGCAACAGGCTGTAGTGCTCCACAAAGGGCATATAGATCCTGTGCCGGGCGGCGATGGTCCACGCCCGGCGGATGCTCTCGGCCGCCTGCTCCCGCTGCAACAGGTTGATGTGGTCGATGGCGCTGATGATGTGGCAATACATCTCGCACACAGGATAACGCTGGGTGGTGCTGAACAGCGCCGCCTGAGCGATGCCCAGAGAACGGGCATAATCCTTGACCATATACGCCTTGTGAGCCGACAGATAGCAGCCCATCATCCGTAGCCCCTCCGGCATATAGCGGATGTACCGCTCCACCAGCGGCACCTCCTCAAAAGGGATGTGCAGCTGGGTCTTGAGCACAACGGCCGCAAAAATGCGGATGGAATTATCCGCAAGCTCGCCCTCATCGGTCAGGTCGTTGATCGCCAGCTCCCGCTTGAGTATCTGGGCGGCAAAGGTGGTCTTGTGCATATGGCGGCCGCCCAGATTGGCGAAGGTATAGAACAGCGCCGCCGCCACCCGATATCTCCAGTCGGAGGAATCCAGATAGGGCTCGGCTAACTCGATGGACTTTTCGATCTCGCCCATAAAATAGTACATCTGGATGAGGTTGATGTTGCGTGTGTCCCCGTCGGCGATATTCTGTACATATTCCAGGGCATCACCGCCGTTATAGGGCAGCTGAAACAGAGGAAAAGGCAGACCGGATAGGTCAGGTCTCTCCTCTGCCCCACCGGGCAGCTCTGTATCGGCAGACACGGTGGCACCAAAGGGGATCGCCCAGTCACGGCCCACCTTTTTGGCGCCCGGCAGCTTGCCCTCCTTGGCCCATTTCTGCACGGCACGCACGGTAACGCCCAACCGGGCCGCCGTCTGCATAGCCGTCTCAAATTCCATACCCCATCACTCCCTTGCAAAGACACCGTTTGGTTTTGTTGGTTTGTTTCTATTCATACCCAAATTATAACACGCCAAAAACCAATGTGCAACCCATTGTTTTGCGGCAATCGTGGATGTTTTCTCTATAACCGCAAAAAAAGCGGAGTGGGGTTTCCCACTCCGCTTCAAGTTCAGTTGCTGGTTATCTAGAAACCCATACACCGGAGGCGTTGAAGGTGTACTTTTTGCCGCCGATGGTGATAGTCTTGCCGGATACCATATAGCCGTTGCCGTCTAAGTAGTACCACTCGCCGCCGTCCTGGAGCCAGGCGTTCTTGGTCATGGAGCCGTTGGAGTTCAGATAGCACCAGCCAACGCTGTCCTTCTTCCAGCAGTTGGTGACGGCGTAGCCGTCGGCACCCACGTAGCACCAGCCGATGCTGTCGCGGACCCAGGCATTGGTCATCATGGCACCATCGCTACCGACGTACACCCAACCCTTGGAGTCTTTTCGCCAGGCGTTGGTGACCATGTAGCCGTTAGCATCCAGATAGTACCACTTGCCGCCGTCCTTGACCCAGGCGGACTTGGTCATGGAGCCGTTGCTATTGAGGTAACACCAACCAACGGAATCCCGCTTCCAGCAGTTGGTGACGGCATAGCCGTCAGCGCCCACGTAGCACCAGCCCACGCTGTCGCGGACCCATCTATTGGTGGCCATGCGGCCGTTCTCGTCCAGATAGCACCAGCCCTTAGAGTCTGCCTTCCAGCAGCTGGTGACGCAGTAGCCGTCGTCGCCCACAAAGCACCAGCCAACGGAATCCAGCAGCCACTTGTTGGTGACCTTTTTACGGTTCTCAAAATAGCACCATTTACCGTTCTCCTGTACCCAACCGGAGAGGATGAGTTTCGGGAGCTCACGGCTCTCGAAGTGGTCGCAATTCTGGCAGTTGCGGCGCTCCTCACCCACGGCGGTGGTGGTGGGAGCCTGGTACTCGAACCAGTCGCCGTAGCTGTGGCCGGCAAGAGCGCCGTGCGCAAAGGTTTCGGTTCCCCTTTGACCACAGGTGCAGGAGGTATAGTAGAGCGCCTTCTTTTGGCAGGTGGCATCGGAGGCCTTGTACGCATCCGTTGCCACTTTCTGATCGAAAACGTGGGTGTGATCGAGCTGTTCGTGGATGACGTACTGACAGATCTCACACTTGACAGCATATTCCGCCGAGGCACCGCCCAAATGATCGGGCTGGTGCCGGCCCTTGGTATCGGGTATCATAGCACCGCAGCCGTCGACGGAGCACACCTTCCAATGGTACTGCCCGTCACAGGACCAGGTATCCGCCGGGACGTGGTCACAGGAGGGGTGTATCTCAAATACGACCTCTCTGCCCAGACGAGAGTATCCATAGGTGAACCCGCCGGTGACCCCGGCCTCGGCCGATACGTCCCGGATGTTCGTATAGCACCAGGAGATAAAATCATTCACCGAGCCGGGGATATAGAGATGAACACTCAGGCCATTGTCCTTTAGCAGGCGGCCCACCGTTTTAGCCGTATAGGTGGTCAGATACGTGGCCTTTCCCGTAAAATACTGGGCGTCGGTGGCATCGCACCGGGGCAGGGTATACGCCACGGCGGTGAGAGCGTGGTCCTCCAGCATCACAGCATCCGACTGGTTGAAATAGGCGTGGTACAGTTCGTCATCCTGGTCGTCCCAGGTCAGGTCCGTGTGGTAATACTTGCCGTCGATACGGACGTAGTTCCATTCGTGATTCTCAGCCGCGTTGGTACCCGGGTTGATGCTGGCACCAATGGCCAGAAAGGACTGGATACCCACACGCTGCAGCAGATACTGCAGCGCCTCGGCATAGCCCTCGCACACCGCCTTTCCCTCCACCAGAGCACCATAAGCATTATGGGCGTGGGTGTCCTCCACATAGCTGATCATTCCGGCCAGCGTGTCGTGCAGGTACAGCTCTTTCTCATACTCGCTCATAGAGCCCGTGACGCCGGAGAGCACCTGGGTGACCCGCTGCTCAAAGGCTTCTTTGGCCGCCGTCAGGTCCGCACCGGCCAGCAGATACGTGGGGATGACCTCCAGCACCGTCTGGGGGATGAGGGAAATCTGATAGCTGTTCCCCAACCAGAAATGGTGGGCGTAATCCCGCCGATACACGTCCACAACCATAGACAGCTCGTCCTTGGTGAGCGCGTCGGTGCCGTTGTACACCGAGATGGTGTCGGCCGATGCCTCCACACCGGCCACGATCTGGTCGTATGCGTACAAAAGCGCGGTGGCATTCGCCATAGAGGTCAGCTGGTCCCGACCGTAGTAAGGGACAGCCGGTGCCGTGACCGCTTTGGTCACGGCGGCGGTATCCTCCAGGGCCTCGGCGGCGCCGATGCCGCCCGCCATAACGCTCGCCGCATTCACGCACAGCACGGAAAGCAGCACAGACAGGCAAAGAATACCGCCCGCAATCCTCGTTATGATGTTCGCCTTCATACAAACACGCTCCTTTTTGGATTGTTTTCGCTATGTACATAGGGTCTATACCCAAATTATAGCACGCCCACGTTTATTGTGCAACACCGTGTTTGCGGACCATCATTTTGCGTCCCGGTCGATGATGATCCGGATATCGCCTGTATCGGTGTGGATCTCGCACCGGCCACCTGCGGTGGTTTTGGGAACCTCCACCCGGCCGGTATCCGTCTCTGCGACAAACACCTTGTCGGACAGCAGACTGCCCTTGACGTGACCTGTATCGGTCTTGACAAAAATCTCAGCCGCATCGCACCGCTCGAACCGCACGTCACCGGTGCTGCGCTCTATGGAAAAGACGTCGGCAGCGATCACGTTCTCCAGCGAAAAATCGCCCGTATTGCCGGTGGAGGCAAAGCTCTTACACGCAACATCGGTCAGCGCGGTGTCACCGGTGCTCACCCGGACCGCCAGGTCTCCGGCACAGGCTACGGACCGGGCGACCACCCGGCCGGTGGAAACCGACAGCCGGAGCGAGTCCGCTTGTACGTCCTCCACGTGGATATCCCCTGTGCTGGTCCCGATCCGGATCTGTCCTGCGGCAGAGGCCAGGCAGGTCACGTGGCCCGTGCTGACCGACACGTCTATGCTTTCAAAGCGGAAACACTCCGGTATCTTCACGTCGCCGGTATCCGTCTGCACCGAAAGGGCACCGCATTCGCTCCGGGGGATCGTTACGGTTATTTTGGGCGTGCCGAAGTGAATGCCTATGTATTCATACCACTTGCGGGTGTCCACAACCTCAACGACCAGGGTGCCGTCCTGTACCGCAACCGAATGAGCTGCGTTTTTCGGCTCATAACAAACAACCGAGCCCTTCGCGTCTTCGGCAAGCACAAATTCGACGTGAGCGGTATCGGCCGCGATGGATATATTGTTGAAATCCTCTTTGAGCTCGTACCGATTGGTTTCATACCGAACCGTGGATAGTTTTGAAAAATCCCAGGAAAGCACAGCCATCACACCTCCAAACATTATGCAGCCAACCAACACAAGAGAAAACGCTAGGATAAGCCATACCTTTGTTGCTTTTCTCATTACGCTTCCTCCTTTTTGACAAAGCAATTCTTAATCCATAGTGACATTTTCTTTGTGAGTAATACGGCGCCTTCTGTCGCTGCGCGGCATCCGTAAAACGTAAAGATGGAAAATCCTGCGCAAACCATACCCGCGGCGAGCATAGCCACACCCGCCAGGCTATGGCCGCCGCACACAAAGCCGATGCCGGCCACCACGCCACCCAGGGCACAGCCGATCAGCGCACCGAAGGCCGCCCACAGAGAAACGATCACAGCCCATAGGGAAATATAGAGCGAGAGCACGACGGCGAAGGCGGCAATCAGCAGAGACAGCCACACGGGAGAACCCAAGGCCAACAGCACGATCTCCCAGGCTTTTAGCCGCCGTTTGGGGGTGGCTGTTTCTTCGGCCCTTTCCGCAAGCAAAACGTCGGCCACGATCTGTGCCGCAACCTCATCCACCGAACCGATCTGACGGATGGCGTCCTCCTCCGAGCACCCTTCCTCCATCCGGTCGTCGATCATTTCGCTGTAAAAGGATACCCGCTCCTCTATATCTCCCTGCGGCAGACCGGCCAAGCACCGGCGCAGCCAGGCAAGAAACTCCTGTTTACGCACGTGTCTCATCCCCCTTGGTTACGAATTGATAAATTGAGAGAATCTCACTCCACTCGGACTTAAACTCTTCGATGCGCTGCAGCCCCTCGTCCGTGATGTGGTAATACTTTCGCAGTCGGCCGCCGTGCTCGGCGGTGCGCACCGTCAGCATACGGGCGTTTTCCAACCGTTTGAGAATGGTATACAGGGTGGATTCGGACAGCTCTATATACGGCTTCATATCCTTGATGATCTTATAGCCGTAGGAATCCTCATTCTTAATGGCCGCCAGGACGCACACGTCCAGCAGCCCTCGTTTCAGCTGAATATCCATACCATACCTCCTCTCACATAATACATCGTATCACGAAGTATTATTTTTGTCAATAGGGCAACCGCAAAAAAGAGCGGCAGAGAGATTCTCACCCCTCTGCCGCTCGGCACGGTTTTTCGTTATGACGCCTCTTCATTTAGCTGCTGGCGACCTGGCCCGCCGTTTCCAGCATAGTCTCGGCGAAGATGGCGTAGCCACGGGTGGGGTCCGCCTCCCATCCGCTCAAAAGAAGTATAAAACAACGATCGTTTCTTATTCTTCACCCCTGGCTCTGCGTACATAATCCTGGTTGAGCTTATAATATCGAATTTCGTTGACAAATTCCCCGTCTACAGTAACAGCAAAAGCGGAAAGTACTGCAAAATACGTTTCGTGATCGGTAGAGAACCTGCGCCAATCCTCCAAATTCAACCTCAGATCCGTTTGGGTACCGGTTTCTGTATCCAAAAGACAGAAGTCATTGTGCTCGTCTGTGGACACGACAAATCGACCGATTCCTTCGTATAGCGGACTATAACTCTCTATGTCCCGAATCTCAGTATTGACCCTCTCTATTTCATCCGCGTCCGTTACGCGCTGCCACTCGCTCGGTTTCTCCATATCCAGCACGTCAACACGCTCTACGCCCTGCACACCACCGTATGTATCGTAGGATTCCTCGTACCATTGATGGTACAGTTTACCGTCCATTATTGCAATCTCTGGCAAATAGCCTCTGATGGAACAGGGTGCATATACCGTTGCGTAATAAAAGGGCATTGCATTCTCAACAGATGCCTGTTGGCAGGACGACAAGGATAGGACCAAGAGGCCGGATAGCAACACCGCCGCAAGCCTTTTCCGTCGGTGTACTCTGTTCTTCACTGCATCTCATCCTTTCTCTTAAACCTCCGCCGATCACAGCAAAACAAAATTATTTATCCAACCATCTTCGGATGTGAATAGCAGCGTGGTTTCTTTTGTTTCAAGGTCATAGGAATAAACCCCTCTGACATCCGATGGATCCACTGCGATCATATACAATCGGTTATTATCACAAAACAAAAAATCGCCAATGTACAAGGATGCGTCCAGGTTTTCCAGCGGTTTTAATGCATCGGTGTCTACGTCGTAGCTATAGGTAGCAAAGGTGGGGTTCCACCCTCTATATGTATCTGCTAGAGTGAAAATAACGTTCCCGTCACCATCGGAAGCCAGCCGTTGTATCATCCCATTGTGCGTTTTATAAAGAAGCTGAATGTTATCAAAATCCGTAAGATCGTAGATATAATGGTCGGGTGGAATAAACCTTTGTCCTCTTCCCTGATTGGAAGCGTCCGCCGCAGCACGTTCTTCCTTTTCAAATCTTCCACTGCCAATGAGCTTGCCGGTTACGGTGTTGTAGGATAGCCGTTGTATACTCATATCATCCGGCAGATCGGCTGTGGTTGTGCATTTCGTTTTCTTATCGTACAGGTACACGGATAAGATGTGCGATTGCTTCTCCGCCGCCACGTATACGATTCGATCGGCATCCAAGGGAACAATGTAATTGACGCCGAATACATCCTCAGATACTTGCGTGACCGCTCCGGTGGAGAGGTTTTTCGCAAACACCGGATCCCCTTTTCCGGTTTTCTCGTTCTCAACTTGTTGGGTATAGTAAACGGAGTTGTCATACTTGCTGTAAACGGCTAACGGATATTGTGCACTTCTCTCGAATGACCATTTTTCTTCTGTTTCATTACTTTCTATATCCAAGCCGTAAACCGTGGTTGTCATTCCGTTTTGCGGTGTTGACCCATCCTTGTAGCTGGTAACAGTGATGGATAAGTAGCGGTCGCTCTGCTCTGCATGGATCCCCGTGTCCTTTTCGAAACGATGCGCTTCGCCCCTGCATCCGCAAAAACAAAACAACATTGCACCAACCAAAAATAAAACGATGACCTTCTTCATTTTATCTTTTCCTTCCGTTTTCGCACCGCTGTGCTTTTCGATATCATTGTATCATCCATACACGCCCCACACAATGTGCAATCTTTATCCATTTAACAATTTATTTTATCTAAAAAACAATTTACGCAAAGAAACCGCTGCAGATGGTTCTGCAACGGTTCCTTTTCAGGATGCTTCTTTTAACTTTTTCTCCGCCACGCCCTGGGCCGTTTCCAGCATAGTCTCGGCGAAGATGGCGTAGCCACGGGTGGGGTCGTCCACCAGCACGTGGGTGACGGCACCCACCAGCCGCCCATTTTGTATGACTGGCGACCCAGACACGAGTGTGTCAATATAGGACAACATCTTTTTTTATGAATTTTTGCCGTTTTAGTCGAAAAAACGCCTAAACAAGCCACTTTTAAGACACACAAACTTATTTTAACCTCAAAATCGAAAAATTATTGAATTATTGGGGAACTAAAAACAGACGAGTGTGTAATAATAGGACCAACACTCTTCTCCCCTTAAAATACAAATAGCAGCAAGCTCTCGCCTACTGCTATTTGTGTGGTCAATTGAATTTTTTGGTCAATTTGCTATGAGCACTGAAAACTAAATTCCTAGAACATTATATCCGACTCCAGTCGAAAAATGATTTTATACAATAACCTCCTTTCAGTGATAAGATCATTGATATTTCTATAAAAGCATCACATAGAAAGAGTATCATCCTTAATTGCTTCAACAAGATTCATCGACGGA
>JAFQKB010000075.1 GCA_017397125.1 Clostridia bacterium
CCCCTTCGTGACCGCCAAGGACGTGAGCTTGGAGATTCTGCGCATACTCTCCGTCAAGGGTGGCGTGGGGGCCATCATCGAGTGGGGCGGCGAGGGCGTTGCCACCCTGTCGGTGCCGGAGCGTGCCACCATCACCAATATGGGCACCGAGCTGGGCGCCACCACCTCCATCTTCCCCTCGGACGAGATCACCCGTCAGTTTCTGGCGGCGGAGGGCCGCGAGGCGGATTATATCCCCCTGGCCAGCGACCCGGATGCCGAATACGATAAGATCCTGCACATCGACCTGTCCACCCTGGAGCCGCTGATCGCCTGCCCCCACAGCCCGGATAAGGTGGTCCCCGTGGCCTCCCTCAAGGGCACCAAGGTGGACCAGGTGTGCATCGGCTCCTGCACCAACTCCTCCCTGCAGGATATGCTCAAGGTGGCGGCCCTGCTCAAGGGCTGCACCATCCGCCCCAGCGTGAGCCTGTCCATCTCCCCCGGTTCCAAGCAGGTGCTGACCATGCTGGCGGACAGCGGCGCCCTGACCCACATCCTGGCCTCCGGCGCCCGGGTGCTGGAGTGCGCCTGCGGCCCCTGCATCGGCATGGGCTTTTCTCCCAATTCCGGCGGCGTGAGCCTGCGCACCTTCAACCGCAACTTTGAGGGCCGCAGCGGCACCGCCGACGGCCAGGTGTATCTGTGCAGCCCGGAGACCGCCGTGGCCGCCGCCCTCACCGGCGAGATCACCGACCCCCGTCTGCTGGGCGAGATGCCGGCCATCACCTTCCCTGAGGCTTTCCGCATCGACGACAGCGCGGTGCTGCCCCCGGCCACCGAAGAGGAGGCCGCCTCTGTGGAAGTGCTGCGCGGTCCCAACATCAAGGAGTTCCCCCAGAGCCATCCCCAGCTGGATACCCTGTCCGCACCCCTGGTGCTGAAGGTGGGGGACAACATCACCACCGACCACATCATGCCGGCGGGCGCCAAGATATTGCCCTACCGGTCCAACATCCCGCACCTGTCCCGGTTCTGCTTCGGCGTCTGCGACCAGACTTTCCCTCAGCGGGCCAAGCAGGCCGGCCAGTCCATCGTGGTGGGCGGCAGCAACTACGGCCAGGGTTCCTCCCGTGAGCATGCTGCTCTCGTACCTCTTTATTTAGGCGTACGAGCCGTAGTGGCAAAATCCTTTGCCCGCATCCACGCCGCCAACCTGATCAACGCCGGCATTATGCCTCTGACCTTTGCGGACCCGGCGGACTATGACCGGCTGGCCCAGGGGGATGCCCTGGAGATCACCGGTGTGTACGCCGGTATGGACTCCGGCGAGATGACCCTGACCGACAAGACGGCCGGTCTGTCGGTGGCCCTGCGTGCCGATTTCACCGACCGGCAGAAAGCCATCCTCAAGGCCGGCGGCCTGCTGGCCTATACCAAAGAGATAGGAGAATAACGCTATGAACGCTTACATCGAACAGGCGGTAGAGAGCTTCCGCACCCTGATCACCGAGCAGCTGGAGCGCCAGAACCGGATGGAGGCCGGCGAGCAGGCCAAGGATTTTGCCAACCTGCCCCACCTGACCATCGGCATCTGCGGCGGCGACGGCATCGGCCCCATCATCACCCACGCCGGCGAGGACGTGCTGCGCTTTTTGCTGGCGGAGGACGTGGCCTCCGGTCGAGTAGAATTCCGTGACATCGACGGTCTGACCATCGAGCGCCGCACCGAGGTGGGCAAGGCCATCCCCGACGACACTCTCGCCGCCCTCAAGGAGTGCGACGTGATCCTCAAGGGACCCACCACCACCCCCCACGGCGGCAGCCTGGAGAGTGCCAACGTGGCCATGCGCCGCGAGCTGGATCTGTACGCCAACGTGCGCCCCACCTGCGTGCCGGAATTGGACATCGACTGGGTGTTCTACCGGGAGAACAGCGAGGGCGAGTACGTCCTCGGCAGCCGGGGCGTGGAGATCCCGGACAAGCTGGCCATGGACTTTAAGGTGACCACCGACGCCGGCACCCGCCGCATCGCCCGGGCCGCCTTTGAGTACGCCAAAAACAACGGCAAGGACAACGTGGCCATCGTCACCAAGGCCAATATTATGAAAAAGACCGACGGCAACTTCAGCCGCATCTGCCACGAGGTGGCGGCGGACTATCCCGGCATCACCGCCGAGGACTGGTACATCGACATCATGACCGCCAACCTGGTCAATGAGGCCCGCCGCAGCCAGTTCCAGGTGTTCGTGCTGCCCAATCTGTACGGCGACATCATCACCGATGAGGCCGCCCAGATCCAGGGCGGCGTGGGCACCGCCGGCTCCGCCAACATCGGCGACCAGTATGCCATGTTCGAGGCCATCCACGGCTCTGCCCCCCGTATGATCGAAATGGGCCGCGGCGATTACGCCAACCCTGCCTCGGTGCTCAAGGCCTGCGCCATGCTGCTGCGCCACATCGGCAAGGCCGCCGAGGCGGAGAAGCTGGAAAAAGCTCTGGCCATCTGCAATGAGAAGATGAATATGACCGGTCGCCCCGGCGGCAACACCTGCGCGGAGTTCGCCCAGGCGATCATGGCCGAGGTGGAGAAGCTGTGATGGACAAAAAGGCCATTCTGGCCCGGGTGGACCACACGGAGCTGAACCCCGCCGCCACCTGGGAGGATATCCGCACCCTGTGCGACGACGCCCTCACCTACGGCACCGCCACGGTGTGCATCCCGCCCTGCTACGTCAGGCGGGCGGCGTCCTACGTGGGGGATCGGCTGCCCATCTGCACGGTGATCGGCTTTCCCCACGGCAACAGCCCCACCGCCGCCAAGGCCTATGAGGCCAAATGCGTGGCCGAGGCCGGCGCCAAAGAGGTGGATATGGTGATCAACCGGGGCTGGGTCAAGGACGGCCTGTTCGAGGCAGTCACCGACGAGATCGCCATCGTCAAGCGGGCCTGCGCCCCGGCGAAGCTCAAGGTGATCATCGAGTGCTGCGGTCTTACCGAGGCGGAGAAGATCGCCCTGTGCCGGTGCGTCACCGAGGCGGGGGCGGCGTTTATCAAGACCTCCACCGGCTTTGATAAGGGTGGCGCCACCGTAGAGGACGTGGCGCTGATGGCCCAGAATGTGGGTGACGGCGTGCGGATCAAGGCCGCCGGCGGCATCCGCTCCTTTGAGGCGGCCCAGGCCATGATCGATGCCGGAGCCGACCGCATCGGCGCTAGCGCATTGGTCAAGCTGATGAAAACCGAATAAGCGTAAAAAAGTCCGACCCACCGGGTCGGACTTTTTTGTTGCGGATGGGGAGAGGCCCATCCCTACGGTCCCGCACTAGGTTGGATAGGATTTGTAGGGCGGGGGCTTGCTCCCGCCGGGATGGCGGAAATCCAGCGGGAGGGGATGGAACCCCTCCCCTACGAACACACACCGGGTCGGATAGAATTTGTAGGGACGACCATTGGTCGTCCGCTTCCGCGATTACGCACAGGACCGAATGGGTTCTGCGAGGACGGTCGAGGCATCGGTGCAGGCGGACAATTCCTCTGTGGTATTTTCGCGGATGTTAATGTAACGGAGACCGAACAGGGCAGAACACCCCAAAACCACTAAGGCGGCAAGAACAGCGCCGGCGATCGCCAGCGCAATCCACAGCCGCCGCCGCACCGCCAGCAGCAAGGTGCCGAACACCAGCAGGATCGCCGCCGGGACCAACAGCAGCAGGGAGAACAGGCACCCTAAGATCAGCGCCAGCAAACCGAAGCCCACAAACAGAAAACCCAGTATCCGCTGGGTGTCGCCGCCTCGCCTTTTGCCGGCATCGGGTGGGGCGCTGCCCACCGCCAGATACTCCACTGACACGTGGAACAACTGTGCCAGGGCGATGAGATTGTTGGTGTCGGGGGAGGAGAGGTCCTGCTCCCATTTGCTTACCGCCTGTCGGCTGACTCCTAATTCCTGGGCGATGTATTCCTGAGAAAAATTGCGTTCCTTTCGCAGTTCGGTTATGCGACTGCCAATGCTCATAGTTATCACCTCGGCATCATTATAGCGCAGGACGGGGCAACTGTCCACCAACTGCGTGTCAACTTTTGGTTGCGGCAGAGTCTTTTTACTTTCCCGTTGCAAACCATAACGGAATGTGCTACAATGCAACTAACTGAGATGCTAACCGGTTGAGGAGGCGCATTGTATGAACATCATCGTTGTGGGCTGCGGAAAGGTGGGTACCACCATACTGGAGAGCCTGGTGGCAGAGGGACACAACGTCACCGCTGTGGACCTGCGCCCGTCGGCGCTGGCGGACATCACCAACATCCACGACGTCATCACCGTGTGCGGCAACGGCGCCGACAGCGATACGCTGGAGGAGGCCGGTGTGGAGCAGGCGGGGCTGGTGGTGGCCGCCACCGGCTCGGACGAGGTGAATATGCTGTGCGGCTTTTTGGCGCGCAAGATGGGGGCGGCGGACACGGTGGCCCGCATCCGCAAGCCGGAGTATAACGACCGCAGTCTGCAGACCATGAAGCAGTACCTGGACCTGTCCATGGCCATCAACCCGGACCGCCTGGCGGCCCAGGAGATGTACCGCATCCTCCGCCTGCCGGCGGCGGTGAAGATCGAGACCTTCTCCCGGCAGAATATCGAAATGATCGAACTCAAGCTCAAGGACGACTCGCCCCTGGCGGGGGTGCCCCTGTTCGACCTGCGTAACCGCTACAAGGCGAAGTTTCTCATCTGCGTGGTGCAGCGAGGAGAGCAGGTGTTTATCCCCGACGGCAGCTTTGTGCTGCAGGGGGGCGACAAGATCGGCCTGACCGCCCGCCACGCCGAGATCCAAAAGCTGCTGCGGGGCATGGGCGTGGCCAGCAAGCAGGCCCGCAAGGTGATGATCCTGGGCGGCAGCCGGGTGGCCTATTATCTGGCCAAGCGGCTGCTCAACGCCGGCATCGAGGTCAAGATCGTGGACAAGGACCGGACGGTGTGCGAGACGCTGTGCGAGCTGCTGCCCGCCGCCACCGTCCTCTGCGGCGACGGCACCCAGCAGGAGCTGCTGCTGGAGGAGGGGCTGGAGCGGATGGACGCCTTTGTGGCGCTGACCGGTATGGACGAGCAGAATATCCTGCTGTCCTTCTTCGCCGCCTCCCACAAGGTGCCCAAGGTGCTGACCAAGGTCAACCGCCGGGAGCTCAGCGCCCTGGCCCGGCAGCTGGGGCTGGACTGCGTGCTGTCTCCCCGGAATACCGTGGCGGACGTGCTGGTGCAGCACGCCCGGGCGCTGGAGAATTCTATGGGCAGCAACGTGGAGACCCTGTACAGCCTCATGGACGAAGGTGCCGAGGCTCTGGAATTCAACGCCAAGGACGACCCCCGTCTGGTGCGCATCCCCTTCAAGGCCCTGCAGCTCAAGCCCCAGGTGCTGGTGGCGGGCATTATGCGGGGCCGCGAGACCATCATCCCCACCGGCGACGACGTAATTCTGCCGGGGGATAAAGTGGTGGTCATCACCGCCAGCCACCGCCTGCAGGACCTGGCGGACATCATTAAGTGACAGGGAAGTAAGGCTGTATGAATTACCGAATGATAGGCAATATGGTGGGACGCCTGCTGCTGCTGGAGGCGGGGCTTTTGCTGCTTCCGGCGCTGGTATCCCTCATCTATAGAGAGGCCAGTCTGTGGGCGCTGCTGGCGGCCGCCGGCGTGGCGCTGCTGCTGGGCGGTGCGCTGACCGCCCTGGTGCGGGTCCGGGATAAGACCATCTATGCCAAAGAGGGCTTTGTCATCGTGTCCCTCTCCTGGATCCTGCTGTCGGCGGTGGGGGCGCTGCCCTTTGTGCTCAGCGGGGAGATGCCCTCCTACGTGGACGCCCTGTTTGAGACGGTCAGCGGCTTCACCACCACCGGTGCGTCGGTGGCCACGGACCTGTATGCGTTCAGCCACGGCGTCCTGTTCTGGCGCAGCTTCACCCACTGGATCGGCGGCATGGGGGTGTTGGTGCTGATGATGGCGCTCATCCCCACCGGCACCGGACGCACCATCCACGTGATGCGGGCGGAGGTGCCCGGCCCCATCGTGGGCAAGCTGGTGCCCCGTCTGCGGGACACCGCCAAGATCCTGTATCTTATATACCTGGCGCTGACGGTGGTGGAGATAATTGCCCTGCTGTGCGCCGGTATGCCGCTGTTCGACAGCTTTATCTATACCTTCGGCACCGCCGGCACCGGCGGCTTCGGTATGCACCCCGACAGCGTGGGCAGTTACGGCCCGGCCGTGCAGTGGATCATCACGGTGTTTATGCTGCTGTTCGGCGTGAATTTCAACATCTACTATCTCTTGCTCATCCGCAGCTTCCGCCCGGCCTTCACCAGCCGGGAGCTGTGGTTGTATCTGGGCGTGGTGCTGGTCTCTGCCGGCGTTATCACCGCCAACGTTCTGCCGCTGTACGCCGGCATCGACGAGGCTCTGCGCCAGGCGGTGTTTCAGGTGTCCTCCATCGTCACCACCACCGGCTTTGCCACCACCGACTTTAACCTTTGGCCGGGTCTGTCTAAGGGCATTTTGCTGCTGCTGATGTTTATGGGCGGCTGTGCCGGCTCCACCGCCGGCGGCCTGAAGATGTCCCGGGTGATGCTGCTGGGCAAGACGGTGGTGCGTGAGCTCAAGCGGCTGGTGCACCCCCGCTCGGTGGGCGTGGTGCGCCTGGAGGGCAAGCGGGTGGAGGAGGAGACGGTCCATTCCACCGCCGCCTATTTCATCCTGTATATGGCGCTGCTGGCGGTGGCCTTTCTCGTCCTCTCGGCGGAGCCCTTCTCTCTGGAGACCAATCTGACCGCCGCCATCACCTGCCTGAACAACGTGGGCCCCGGTCTGGGGGACGTGGGACCGATGGGTGGCTTTGCTGCCTATTCCGTTCTGTCCAAGGTGGTGCTCACCCTCACCATGCTGTTGGGCCGTTTGGAGATCTATCCGCTGGTGCTGGCTCTGCTGCCTGGCACCTGGACAAAAGAATAAGACCGTCCGATAACCGTTCTGCGTGCCGCGGAACGGTTATCGGTGTTTTTGCGGACCGGCTCTCTACATTTTGCACGATAAATCCGCTAAAAAGGGACGGATTTTTTGCGTTTCGGAAAGCGGTAATTCCGTTGACAATATGCTATGTATTATGTTATAATAAACGGAAAGAGTAATCGTGAGGAGGCGTGCAGCTATGACCGGTCAAATGGAGAAGATGAACATCCGCGGTGTGCTGGTGGACGCCTCTGTTATTTCTCGTGCGACCGGTTTGGCGGCTCTGCTCCCCGACCCGGCGATTTATGCTGTTTTTCCCGGCTTTTGCGACGTGCATGTGCATTTTCGCGAGCCGGGATTTTCTTATAAAGAGACCATGGTCACCGGCTCGGCGGCGGCGGCCCGGGGCGGCTACACCGACGTGTGCACCATGCCCAATCTCTGCCCTGTGCCGGACAGCGTGGACCATCTGCGGCAGCAGCTGGCGCTCATCCCGCCCGGCGGGGTGCGTGTCCACCCCTACGGCTCCATCACGGTGGGGCAGAGGGGAGAGGCGCTGGCGGACCTGGCGGGCATGGCGGCGGACTGCATCGCCTTTTCCGACGATGGGCGCGGCGTGCAGAGCGAGAGCCTCATGCGTCAGGCCATGCTGGAGGCCAGGCGGCTGGGCAAGCTGATCGTGGCCCACTGCGAGGACAATAGCCTGCTGCGGGGCGGCTACATCCACGACGGCGCCTATGCCGCCGCCCACGGCCACCGGGGCATCTGCTCCGAGAGCGAGTGGGGACCCATCGCCCGGGACCTGCGGCTGGCAGAGGAGACCGGCTGCGCCTACCACGTGTGCCACATCTCCTGCAAGGAGAGCGTGGACCTGATCCGCCGGGCGAAAAAACGGGGCGTGGACGTGACCTGCGAGACGGCGCCCCATTACCTGACCATGGACGACGGCAGTCTGCAGGAGGACGGCCGGTTTAAGATGAACCCGCCTCTGCGCTCTGCCGCGGACCGGGAGGCGCTGGTGGAGGGTCTGCTGGACGGCACCGTCGACTGCATCGCCACCGACCACGCCCCCCACTCTGCAGAGGAAAAGGCCAGGGGGCTGGAGCACAGCGCCTTTGGCGTGGTGGGGCTGGAGACCGCCTTTGCGGCGGTGTATACCCACCTGGTCAAGCCCGGCATCGTCCCGCTGGAGACGGTGGTCCGCTGCCTGACCGAAAATCCCCGCCGCCGGTTCGGGATCGACTCCGGCGACAGCTTTACGGTGTGGCGGCTGGACCAGCCCCACGTGGTGGATCCCAACGAGTTCCGCACCCTCGGCCGGGCCACCCCCTATGCGGGTGAGACCCTCTACGGACAGTGCGTGTTGACCGTGGCCGACGGCAATATCGTATACAAACAAGATTGACCATCAGAATCTAGGGAGGATATAACTATGGCAAAGCGTACCGATATCAAGAAGATTCTCATCATCGGCTCCGGCCCCATCGTCATCGGCCAGGCGGCGGAGTTTGACTATGCCGGCACCCAGGCGTGTCTGGCGCTGCGGGAAGAGGGCTACGAGGTGGTGCTGTGCAACTCCAACCCTGCCACCATCATGACCGACACCACCATCGCGGACAAGGTGTATATGGAGCCCCTGACCCTGGAATACGTGGCCAAGATCCTCCGCTACGAGCGCCCGGACGCCATCGTCCCCGGCATCGGCGGCCAGACCGGCCTGAATCTGGCCATGCAGCTGGAGAAAAAGGGCATCCTCAAGGAGTGCGGCGTGGAGCTGCTGGGCACCAGCAGCGAGTCCATCGAGCGGGCCGAGGACCGGGAGCTGTTTAAGGAGCTGTGCCAGTCCATCGGCGAGCCGGTCATCCCCTCCGAGATCACCTATAATCTGGACGAGGCCAAGGAGGCGGCAGCCCGCATCGGTTACCCCGTGGTGCTGCGCCCCGCCTTTACCCTGGGCGGCACCGGCGGCGGCTTCGCCTACAACGAGCAGGAGCTGCTGGAGATCGGCAAGAACGCCTTTAAGCTCTCTCCGGTGCACCAGGTGCTCATCGAAAAGTCCGTCAAGGGCTATAAGGAGATCGAGTTCGAGGTCATGCGTGACTCCACCGGCCATGCCATCACCATCTGCGGCATGGAGAACATCGACCCCGTGGGTGTCCACACCGGTGACAGCCTGGTCGTGGCCCCCATTCTGAGCCTGAACGATCATGACTTCAACATGCTCCGCAACAGCGCCATCAAGCTCATCCGCGCTCTGAAGATCGCTGGCGGCTGCAACGTGCAGTTTGCTTTGCACCCCGAGCGCAGCGAGTACTACCTCATCG
>JAFQKB010000076.1 GCA_017397125.1 Clostridia bacterium
ATCCCTCCACCGCTAAGTATCCCTCAGTCAAAACCTACGGTTTTGCCAGCTCCCTTTAGGCAAGGGAGCCTTTGCGGTCCCCCTCCCTTTAGGGCAAGGGAGGCTAATTTTGTTCCCAATTTAACACAAGCATATAATACATCCAAGGGAGTGATTGTATGAAAAAGTTAATAGCTATTTTTATGTGTCTGGTAATGTGTTTATCTTTTGTCGGTTGCAATAATACTGCTGATAATAACCTCATAACAAAAGAAGAGGCGTATAATATATATTACAATACAATCAAGATGTTTGTCCCCGAACTTATGGATGAAAACGATTGGCCTGAATGCGATATTGATATCACAACCTGTGACGAGGTTACTTTTTTGACGGAACATTTCATACGAAATACATCTGTAAAAGTACAATCACAAAATGTTAATGGGAAAGGGCAGTATTATTTATTAAATGAATTTCCCGAAGCGAACAAAATGAATTTTTATTGTATTGATAATGATAAATTCTACAATATATCATGTGCGTTAAATTCAAAAGGAACACTACAAGAGTATAACAGTTCCAATATTGATAGTTTTCTATTTACCTATCTGAATACACCTCTATTTCCACAAGAGGCAATTTCTTCTTTTGAATCAAAGAAGAAAGATTCCGATATTGAGGTCACTTTTATTGTGAAAGGCGATAGCACAGATTACGGTTACGGTTATAAAGTGATGAGAGAAATATTACCCAATATTCAAGAAGATAAATTGGATGACATAAAAATTGTTTTAACAATAGATAAAGATGGAGTGGCTAAAACAATGTTCACTGAGATTTCTATGACTATATTGAAAGATAATGGTGATATACACGCTCAAAAGACTTTAAATATGGAATATACATTTAATAAGTTTGACAATGTAGCTTTCAATCTTGAAAACATTGTTTCCCAATACACAGCGGATACCCTGTCATAATGTAACGCATAAAATTATAAACTTTTACAGTAAATCCTCGGTTTCCGACCAGTTCTTTTTCGGACACGAATGACAAAAAACACTCGTTCTCTTGAACGAGTGTTTTTTTATCCATTGCGAAAGCAATGGTATATCATCACGCTTTAGCGTGTATATCATTGCCGCACGAGTGCGGCGCATCTCATCACACCGTAGGTGTGCATCAAAAAGCTTTCGCAATGATGATATACAACTTCTAACGAAGTTGATGATATGCAATTCCTCACGGAATTGATGATATACAACGGCAAGCCGTTGATTTATTGCCGCTCTTATGCTATACTATACCCAAGGCGGTGATGATATGATAATGATGTATTTGCTGTTTTTTGTTTCTTTGGTTGTTTGCCGCTTTTTTGCTGGCTATGATAGCCGATTTCAAAACAATAAATATATAATTATCAAGAATCCTAAACTAAGAAAACTGCTTCTTGATGAAACATCTTTTTTTGAAAGAAAAAAGCGTTTAAATAAAGATATCAATAAAATGACCGTTTCGGGATTGGCTTTTTATATTTTCGGTTTTTCTACACTTGTTATAAGCACGCTACTATATTTTATAGTGCCCAAAACGCCGAGCGAACCTTGGGAAATTGAAACAGATAAGTTTTTTATGTATGCGGATACGCTGAATGAAAAATTGGCAGCTGTCTGTATATGGTTGTTTTTTCTTGTCCTTTTATTGTGTGTTGCAATTCATATGATCCAATACACAAAAACAATTAAACAAAAATGGATAAGAATTCTTACTTGTAGCGTATCTTGCGTAATGATTATAGCAGTAATGTTTGTTATATTTGATATTGTGAGAGAGTTTATTATAAGTTTTTTGTAAAAGCATAGAAAATCAAGTTTTTCGACCGATTCCATTTTGAGTGTCAGTCCCAAAACAAAAAGCACTTCTTCGACAGACTGCGGTGCGGACACACGTGTGTCCGCACCTTTTTTGCGTCTTGTTTCCAAAATTGCCGCCCACCCCTTGATTTTTCGAAAAAATATGATATAATTTCTGTAATCTGTCCCAAATGGGACAATTCCGGAGGTGACAAGATGGAGTTGACCTCGCTGTTTCTGCTGGACGGTCTCACACCCGAGGAGGCGGAGATCTGCCGCCGGCTGACCGAAATCGAAGAATGGACCTGTCCAAAGGGAGAGATCCTCTACGACCCGCAGCACGCCCGGCGCTGTCTGGCGTACCTGCTGGAGGGGCATGCCCGGGTGATGCAGGGCCGGGTGGTGATGAACGACCTGTGCGTCGGTGACGTGTTCGGTGTGGCGGCCCTGTTCGGGTCGACGGAGCCGTACCCGTCCACGGTGGTGGCGGTCACCGACTGCCGGCTTGTGCTCATCCCCCAGGAGACGGTGTCCCGGTGGATGGCGGCGGTGCCGGCGGTGGGGGAGAACTACGTGCGGTTTTTATCTGACCGCATCCGGTTTCTCAACCGGCGGCTGGGCACCCTGACCGCCGGCCAGACCGACGGCAGACTGTGGAAGTATCTGCTGGCCCATCGGGACGCCGCCGGTGTGGTGACCCTGTCCGGTGGTATGAACGCCCTGGCCAAGCGCCTGGATATGGGGCGCTCCAGCTTGTACCGTTCTCTGGATGCCTTGTCTGATGCCGGGCGCATCCGGCGGGAGGGAAAGAAAATCGTCATTTTGCAAACGGAGGAATGAACAATGAAAAAAGTATTTTCTTTGCTGCTGGGCGCAGTGTTGACCGTGACTTTGCTTGCCGGCTGTGTGGGCACAAAGCCCTATGAGGCGGTGGACATTCGCATCACCGCCATCGCCGGCCCCACCGGCGTGGGTCTGGTGGAGCTGATGCAGAAGCAGGCGGACGGCAAGGCGGGCAACAACTACACCTTTGACGTGGTGACCGCCCCGGACCAGGCGGTGGCCTCCATTGCCAACGGTACGGCGGATATGGCGGCCGTGCCCACCAATCTGGCCTCGGCGCTGTACAAAAAGACCGGCGGCAAGGTGCAGGTGCTGGCGCTCAATACCCTGGGCGTGCTGCACGTCCTCACCAATGGCGAGGACGTATCCAGCGTCTACGACCTGAAGGGCAAGACCATCTACACCTCCGGCAAGGGTGCCAACCCCGAGTACATTCTCCGCTACGTGCTGGAGCACAACGGTGTCAACCCGGACACGGACGTCAAGATCGAGTTCGTGGCGGACAACGATACCCTGGGCACTCTGGTGGCCAATGGCACCGCCAAGGTGGCGCTGGTGCCGGAGCCCAAGGCGTCGGCGGTGATGGTGCAGAATAAGGACGTGAAGCGGGCGCTGAATATGTCCGATGAATGGAGCAAGGTGAATAAGAGCGGCGTGCCGCTGACCATGGGCTGTGTGGTGGCCCGCAAGGAGTTTGTGGAGCAGAACCCCGAGGCGGTGCGGATGTTCCTGCAGGAGTATCGGGCCTCCATTGCCAACGTGCAGGCTGACGTGGAGCGTGCCGCCACCCTGTGCGAGACCTATAAGATCATTCCCAAGGCTGCCATTGCCAAGGCGGCGATCCCCAACTGCGGTCTCACCTACGTGGAGGGAGCGCTCATGTATACCCAGCTGTCCGGCTATTTATCCATTCTGAACGGCTATAATCCTGCGGCCATCGGCGGCGTTCTGCCGGCGGAGGATTTCTACTATGTGCAATAAGTGGCGTCGCCCTTTGACGGCGGCGGGGGTTGCTCTGTTCTGGCTGGGTGTATGGGCTGTGTGCAGCCATCTTATCGGCCAGGAGCTGCTGCTGCCCACCCCCTGGCTGGTGGCGGCGTCGCTGTGGCGCCTGATGGGGCAGGGGGATTTTTGGATCGCCGTGGGTATGTCCCTGCTGCGGGTGCTGGGCGGCTTTGCCGCCGCCGTGGTGGTGGGGGTGCTGCTGGCGGTGCTGACCACCCGGTTTTCGCTGGTGCATACGGTGCTGGCACCGGTCCTGCACGTTGTGCGGGCCGCTCCGGTGGCGTCCTTTATCATCCTGGCGTACGTGTGGCTGCGGGCGGGCCTGTTGCCGGCCTTTATCGCCTTTTTGATGGTGGTGCCCCTGGTGTGGGAGAATCTGCGCCAGGGCATCCTGCACACCGATACGCGGCTGCTGGAGATGGCCCGGGTGTTTCGCCTGGGCCGGGTACAGCGGCTGCGGTACGTGCGCCTGCCGGCGGTGCGGCCCTATCTGGAGGCGGCGCTGACCACCGGCTTCGGCTTCGCCTGGAAGTCCGGCATCGCCGCCGAGATCATCTGCTGGCCGGACCGGTCCATCGGACAGAATATGCACAACGCAAAGGCCTACCTGGAGACCCCCGAGGTGATCGCTTGGACGGTGGTCGTGGTGGTGCTCAGCGTGGTGCTGGAGTGGCTGCTGCGGCGGCTGTTCCGCAGAGGGGAGGTGGCTGCATGAGCGTGCGGTTGGAAAAGGTGTCCTTTGCCTATGGCGATACCCCGGTGTGCCGGGACGTGACCTGGCAGCTGCCGGATAGCGGCGTGGCGTGTCTGTGGGGTCCCTCCGGCTGCGGAAAGACCACCCTGCTGCGCCTGCTGGCCGGCCTGGAGCGGCCGGATAGTGGTAGAATACAGGCGCCCGGACGGGTGTCGATGGTGTTTCAGGAGGACCGGCTGCTGCCCTGGCTCACCGCCCTGCAGAACGTGACGGTGGTGGGCACAGAGGAGGACACAGCGCGCCGGTGGATGCTCTCCTTGGGGCTGACCGAGGGGGAGCTGCAGTCGTTGCCGGATGCTCTCTCCGGCGGTCAGCAGCGGCGGGTGGCGCTGGCCCGCGCCCTGGCGGCGGACAGCGATTATCTGCTGCTGGACGAGCCCTTTAACGGCCTGGACGAGGATACCTGGCGGGCGGCCATACCGTGGATCGCGGAGTATGCCGCCCACCGCCCGGTGGTGCTGGTGACCCACGTGCGCCAGCAGGCGGAGGCCCTGCATGCGGCCCTCATTCCGCTGGCCGGCGTGCCGGTGTCCGGCGTGCTGTGCCCGGCGGAAAATTTGTGAGAAAATGCGGCGTAGCACTTGACAAACGAAGTGAAATGATATAAACTATCTATGCTCTCGGTGTGGCAACACACCGGGAACTGTTTGGGGGCGTAGCTCAGCTGGGAGAGCGTACGGTTCGCATCCGTAAGGTCGAGAGTTCGATCCTCTTCGTCTCCACCAAAAAGGCAGACACCACTTTGTGGTGTCTGCCTTTTTCGATGTAGAGCTATGTGGAACGAACTCCGAAAAGGCGTGAGCCTTTTCACAGGTTTTGCGTTGGAACCATCTTCGATGTGTGCAATCTTGGCGCAAAACCGGAGTTCAGATCCTCTTCGTCTCCACCAAAAATCCGGATACCGCAATTGCGGTATCCGGATTTTTTATGTAGACCGAGGCTGGGAGAACTCTTTTAATTCCGGAGCTGAATCTTCGGAATATGGCGCAGCCATATTCGAGAACGCCGAACGAGATTGGCGGTCGGTACAAAGATAAACGGCGTTCGCTCTTCGTCTCCACCAAAAAACAGGGCACTGTAAAAGCGTGTTATCCCTAACGGAGTTTACGTAAACCGAGCAGGATGAGAGATAATACAGTATAGTGAAACAGGTTGTGCTGTGTTTTTTATGATAAAATCAACATGTTTCGCAACTTTTTCAAAACCACTTTATTTGTGATTGTGTTATAAATTAATTTGCCTGACAAAGATCTTCGGCTGACTACGGGATATGGTGACATAGAACATACCGAGGAACACATAACTGTTACTATGAAAAGCAGTAGATACGTATACAAAACCTAACAGACTTTTAACGACGATCCGAGAAATCGGGTTACCGTTAAAAATTTCCGAACTCTTTGTGAAACCATCATCATTTTGCCAAAATCACTTGTAAAACAAAGGAAAATGTCATATACTATTTAAGTCAAGCCAACTAAATAGTATGGAAAGTGTAATTCTCATTGGGGATATTATACTCTTTTCGTGCTTACATAGTGAATTTGATAAAAATGCAAATTCCGTTTCTGTAGGCACAAAGGATTTCTTTTCCGCAGAGATGGTTTGGCGACTATCGGAGTTTGCGTTTTTTGTGCGCTGGCTTCGGTTAGCGCACTTTTTTATAATTACAGTATCTTAATTTGTTGATCCAAAATATACCAATGATAGTGATTTAACAACTTAAAAAGGAAGAGGAAGATCAATATGAAGACATTTGAAAAATTTGAAAAAATATGGAGCGATGCCCAAAAGCAAAAGGGAAAGGTATCATCTTATATCCGACGAGCCAAAATTATAAATCCGATAGTTTATAGTACATATTCTGTTTTCAGTCTGGGATATCTTGTTTATGTATTCTATGACTTGTTTGCGGCGCAAAATGCCATTCCCACTTGGCTCCCGTTTGGATGGTTACATACGCTTATAAACCAGTTCCCCTATCCTCTATTGATTGGTTCATTGCTTCTTGTCGCTGTTCCGGCACTGTTAGGTGTTTTGCTAAAAATATTAGTACACTTTCCTAAAAACACTGATATCCCCAAAATGCCGGATAAACCTTATTTGCTCCGAAAGGATATTCTGGATATTATAGACGAGAACAAAGTGTTAAGAAAATCAATAAAGAAACCTTTGTATTTGTTTCTGATTTTGACGGCTATTGCTGGTGGCCTTGCTGTAGTATATGGCGTTCAAACAAAAAAATGGTTAGAAGCCGTATTGTATATTTTGTTGTGCGGTGCCGTGCTTTTTGCATCATATTTTGTTACGGTATCTGTGGGTTCCGAAAAAGGCGGCAGCGAAAAAAGAGAGATACAATATGAAGAAGCGCTAAAGTATTCTAAAACTTTTACCGTTCAAATTTGCGTTTCATTACTGAACGATGACAAATTTGCTGAAGCTGCAGAAATTGCAGGGAACTATAATTATTTGTATGGAAATCGTGGCGATACGTATGTTCTTCAGTCAGTCGCGAGAGGGATGACCGATTTCAAGGCTGCTGCCGAGACGATCGGAAGAATAAAGTTTGGAGAGACGTTTGATTATCCCGAAGTTGATGAAATCATACAACGACTGAAGCCAAGATTAATGGAAAAGGCGAAAATCTATTATGCTGAAAGAGAAAAAGAAGCTGATTTATGTCTTGCTGACAAAGATTGGGTTGGTGTAAGAGAAGCTCTTGCAGACAGTTATAGATCGAGTGGAAATTGTAGGATAAAATATACTTATGCAGTATTGATAGACGACCCTAAATTATCATTTGATGATGTGAAAGGGTACGCGAACAGTTTGGATATTGCGGAAAAAGAGGGATTTTCTTCGGATTGCGAAGATATGCTTTCGGTATGCAGAAGAGAGATTTACAAATGGGCGGCGGCGTATCATGAGATTTTCACCCAGAAAGCTGCATCGGCCACGAGAGATACTTCTACAAAACATATGAACATTCTTGATGCAAGAGCAAAATTGAAAAGAATTATTGAAGATCCAAATCTTTCATCGGCAGAAAAAGAGGCTGCTGTGAATACGCATAACAATGAACACTTGGATCACATCAGCATTAAAAACGGATGTTATTATAATTTTTCGGAAGAATGAAATAAAGATGGATTTAATGATGAAGATAATGAGTTTTGTATAATGAACATAAAGGCGGTGGTATGGTGTTTCGTATATTTGCAAAAAACAATCTTTCATCAACTGAATCCGTAGATGTCATTGAAAAGATCGTATATGAATACTTGAAACCATTAGGCTTTAGAAAACATGGTCGAACCCTTCATCGTTTTGTTGATAATGATATTTCACAAGTAGTAAACTTTCAAAATGGCTGTCCGTCAAAAGGTGTATATGATATTCTTTGGGTAAACCTTGGCATTCGCGTTCCTGAGTGTGTAGAACGCAAATTCAGTATAGAAGAACCCCTAAAGAAATACTATCATGAATATGAATGTAATATGCGCACCCGCCTTGGTTCACTCGTTGATGGAAAAGATACTTTTTATGATTTGAAGAAGGATCCCAATAAAATAGGAAAAGATATTGTTGAACGCCTAAAAGAATTTGTTATTCCTGTTTTTGAGATCCTCAACAGTCGTGATGCAATCTTAAAGCAGAGAATCGAATATGCTCTTTTTGATCAATTCAATAATCATTTGATCCTACTTGAAGAAGCAATGATTATTGGCAGAAGAGGAGATATCACTGAGGCAACTCGTTTATTTAATGCCTATTATCAAAATGCACTCGCGGAATATAATCACGACCTTGAACAAGGCAGCAAGACTTATCTTAAAAAAAGCGCGCGAATGATTTACCGTAATGCAAAAACTAATGAAACTGAAACAATTATTGCGACTAAAAATGGATATGTAACGACATACTGTGCCAACAAAGGTCATTTAACTTACCTTGAAGAGTTGGCGCAAGAATTAGGAATTGTTCTTTCTCCCCCCTAACCAAAAAGGCACACCGCATCCGTGGTGTGCCTTTCTCTATACCCTCGCTTATGCCTCTTTGGCCTCTACAAACCAGCGGTCCTCATCCAAAAACAGATAGGTCTGCCGTCCCCGGATGCGGCAGGTGTATCGCAGGCCGCATCCGCCCGCCTTGGTGGCGGCGGCCCGGCGGATATCCAGCACCCGGTCCACGGCGTAGACGGTGCCGTCCTCCCAGCGCACCTGCCGGGGCATCACCTGTCCTTCGGGGGTGAATACCGCCGCCACCTCCACGTATACTTTTCGGCTCATTCTTTCCCTCCGATCTCATCCGTCTTACCGGAGAAGCCGGTGGGGTGGACGGTGTGGGTCTCGTACAGGCTGTCCCCGGTCAGGTCCGGGTCCTCCAGCAGGATGGCCCGGCGGATGCACTTGTCTCCGAACCGCTGCCGCAGACCGTCCACGGCCCTGTCCAGCTGCTCCCGCTTTTCCCGTCCGGCGCTGTCGGTCATATCCAGCTGGCAGGGGATGGTGTCCGGCTCCAGGCTGGTGACCCCCACCGTGACGCTGCGCAGGGGCCGCTGCCACCGATAACTGTCCTTAAACAGGGCAAAGGCCGCCCCGGCGATGTCGTTGGTGGACTGGACGTAGTGGTCCAGGGTCACCCGGTGGCTGCGGGTGACCAGCTGGTTATCCCGCAGATGCAGTTCGATCGTGCGGCCGGTCATGTGCTGCTCCCGCAGCCGCCGTCCCACGCTCTCGGACAGCACCATCAGCACCCGCTGCACATCCCGGTCGTCGGTCAGATCCCGGGGGGTGGTCATGCCGTTGCTGACCGACTGCACCGCCGCCGCCTGCTCGGAGGGGATCACCGGCTGGCTGTCCCGCCCGTTGGCCACGGCGTGGAGGGCCGGCCCCCATTTGCCCAGCAGCGCCTGCAGCAGGGCCGGGTCGGCCCTGGCCACGTCCCCGATGGTGAAAATAAAACGCTCCGCCAGCTTTTTGCGGGTGGAGCGCCCCACAAACAGCAGATCCCCGGCGGGGAGCGGCCACACCAGGTCCCGATAGTTTTCCCGGGAAAAGACGGTGACCGCGTCCGGCTTTTTATAGTCGCTGCCCAGCTTGGCAAAGGACTTATTAAAGCTGACCCCCACGCTGACCGTGATGCCCAGCTCCTCTTTGACTCGGCGGCGGATCTCGTGGGCGATCTCCACCGGATCCCGGCGGCAGCCGGTCACGTCCAGCCAGGCCTCGTCCAGGCCAAAGGGCTCCACCAGCGGGGTGTACCCCCGCAATATCTCCCGCACCATGCCGGAAAAGCGGGTGTAGGTAGGGAAGTGGGGCGGCACCACCACCAGGTCGGGACACTTTTGCCGGGCGGACCAGAGGGTCTCGCCGGTGCCGATGTCGTACCGGGCAGCGATCTCGTTTTTTGTCAGCACGATGCCGTGGCGGGACGCCTCGTTGCCGCCCACCACCACCGGCTTGTCCCGCAATTCCGGGTTCAGACAGCACTCCACCGAGGCATAGAATTTGTTGCAGTCCACGTGCAGTATCTGCCGGTCCACTGTATCTCCCTCCTACAATAAAGAACATTTGTTCTGCATTTGATTATAGCACGCACCGACCGGTCTGTCAATGGTAAAATGCTTCCATTTCTTTACAAACGGTTTACAAAACCGTGGGTTTTTGTTTACAAACCGGTGGGAGCGTGTTGGTATACTTGGAAACGAAAAAAGGAAGGGGGCGCAGTGGGTATGCAGACCATCTTTCAGCGCCATGAGATCAAATACCGCATCACCCGAGCCCAGCAGGAGCGGGTGATGGCCGCCATCGGTGACCGGATGCGGGCGGATAGCTATGGGGTGAGCACCATCCGCAACGTGTATTTCGATACCCCGGACCATCGGCTGATCCGCCGGTCGCTGGAGAAGCCGGTGTACAAGGAAATGTTGCGGGTGCGGGGCTATGCCACCGCCCGGGAGGACTCCACTGTCTTTGTAGAGCTGAAGAAGAAATACAAGGGCGTGGTGTATAAGCGGCGTGTAGCCCTGCCGGAGGTTCAGGCCATGGCGTTTTTATGCGGGCGGGAGATGCCGGGGGATACGCAGATACTGCGGGAGATCGACTATTTGCTCGATTATTACGGCTGTCTGCGCCCGACGATGTTTCTCTCTTACGACCGCCAGGCCTTTTACGACCGGGAGGACCCGGGGCTGCGGCTGACCTTTGACGATCGGATCCTCTGGCGGCAGGAGCGGATGCGCCTGACCGAAGAGGTGGGGGGGCGCCTGTTGCTCCCGCCGGATACGGTGCTGATGGAGATCAAGACCGCCACGGCGCTGCCGCTGTGGCTCACCGAGATTCTCACCCGGGAGAGGATATATAAGTCTCCATTCTCCAAATACGGAACCGCGTATCTTGAAACCGTTCAAGAAAATTCTATATATACCGAGGAGGAAAACCGCTATGTTTGATCGTGTTTTTCAGGGCATTTTCGATCAGGGGCTGGTGGCCACTGTCCCCGTGACTCAATTTCTGCTGTGCGTGGGTGTGGCGCTGGCCATCGGCATTATTTTGGCGCTGGTGTACGCCTATCGCAGCCAGTATACCCGCAGCTTTTTGCTGACGCTGGCGGTGCTGCCGGCGGTGGTGTGTGTGGTGATCATGATGGTCAATGGCAATATCGGCGCCGGTGTGGCGGTGGCGGGTGCCTTCAGCCTGGTGCGGTTCCGTTCCGTGCCCGGCACGGCCAAGGAGATCGGCGCCATCTTTGTGGCTATGGCGGCGGGCCTGGTGGCGGGTATGGGCTATCTAGGTTATGCGGTGCTGTTTAGCCTCATCCTGGGCGCTGCCTGGATGCTGTATGAGCGCCTGGGTCTGGGCAGTCGGGCCGGCAGCGTGGAGCGGGTGCTGCGGGTGACGGTGCCGGAGGATCTGGAGTATACCCACGTGTTCGATGAGGTGTTGGAGCAGTTCACTTCTTCGGCGGAGCTGGTGCGGGTCAAGACCACCAACCTGGGTAGCCTGTTCAAGCTCACCTACCGCATCCGGCTGAAGGATGCGGCCCAGGAGAAGGCGCTCATCGACGCCATCCGCTGCCGCAATGGCAACCTGGAGGTGTCTGTGGGCAGACAGGAGGGGAGCAGCGGTGAGTTATAAGCGTTGGCTGGCTGTGACGGCGGCTGCACTTTTGCTGATAGGCTCTTTGTGCGGCTGCGGCGAAAAGAAGCCGGAATACAAAGAAAATGCCGGTCAGGTGGCCGATGATCTGTCCGGTGTGACCGGGGTCACCCCCGGGGAGCAGTTTACCGATCGGGATATGGATACGGACTACGCCGATACCGACACGGTGGCCATCCGCCTGCAGGATAATGGCACCCAAGCAGGGAACGGCGTGTCTGTAAAGGCGAACACCATTACAGTGCGAGAAGCCGGTACCTATGCGGTTTCCGGCACCCTGACCAACGGCCGCCTGATCATCGAGGCGGGGGCTGAGGATAAGATCCATCTGGTGCTGGAGGGGGCGTCCATCGCCTGCGCCGGCTATGGTGCTCTGTACGTGCGACAGGCGGATAAGGTGTTTATCACGCTGGCGGAGGGCACTGAAAACGCCCTGTCGGTGACAGAGGCTTCCACCGCCGGCGTGGAGGATAATATCGACGGTACGCTGTATTCCAAGGATGACCTGACCTTTAATGGAGCGGGCAGTCTGCAGGTCAGCGGTCCCGGCCACGGCATTGTGTGCAAGGCCGGCCTGGCGGTGACCGGCGGTGCGCTCACGGTGGCCGCTGATGGCGGCCACGCCATCCAGTGCAAGACCGACGCCCGCATCGCCGCCGGCAGTTTTGACCTGACCGCCGGCAAGGACGGCATCCATGTGGAAAACCCTGATAATACCGAAGAGGGATATCTGTATGTGGAGGGCGGCGACTTTTCAGTTACCGCCGGGGGAGACGGCTTTGCGGCGGCGACCCTGCTGCAGGTGTCCGGCGGCACCGGCATCCTCACATGTGGCGGCGGTGCCGCCGCAGCCCCGGCCCACAACGACGGAATGGGTATGGGCGGCTTTGGCGGATGGGGCGGTTGGTATGAGGATTCTGCCACCGCCACCGAGGACACCAGCTCCAAGGGGATGAAGGGCGGTACCGGCCTATTGGCCGAAGGCGGCACCTGGCAGCTGGACGTGGCGGATGACGGTCTGCACTCGAATGGGGATCTGACCGTGTCCGGCGGCACTTATACCATCGCCACCGGCGATGACGGCGTCCACGCCGACGGTCTGACTATCATCAAGGACGGCACCATCACCATCACCGAGAGCTACGAGGGCATCGAGGGCAACGCCGTAGAGATCGCTGGCGGCACCATCTCGGTGGTGGCTTCGGACGACGGGGTCAATGCCGCCGGCGGCAACGATCAGAGCGGCTTTGGCGGCGGTCGTCCCGACCAGTTCACCGACAGCGGCAGCAACAGCTACATCCGCATATCCGGCGGCCACCTGACGGTGAACGCTTCCGGCGACGGCATCGACGCCAACCACAGTCTGTACGTGGAGGGGGGCGAGACCTATGTGTCCGGTCCCACCAGTGGCGGCAACGGCGTGCTGGATTACGGTGTCAGCGCCTCAGTTACCGGCGGCGTCTTTGCGGCGACGGGTACCCGGGATATGGCCCAGGGCTTTACGGCGGCAGAGGGGCAGGGCGCCCTGCTGCTCACCAGCAGCGGCAGCGTGAGCGGAGAAATCCGGCTGCTGGATCGGTCCGGGAACCTGCTGCTTAGCTGGACACCGGAAAAGAACTATGCCTGCATCGTGCTGACCTGTCCCGATCTGCAGAAGGGGGAGACCTATACGCTGTCCGTAGCCGATACGGAGCAGGAGCTGGAGCTGGCCGACTGGCTTTACGGCACCTCCTCCGGTATGGGCGGCATGGGTGGTGGTATGGGTGGCGGTATGCAGCCCCCCGGTGGCGGCGGTATGGGCGGCGGTGGCCGTCCCGGCCGCTGGTGATCGCTTTTCGGTGCCCGCTTGGCGGAATCCCTCTTGACAAACCGAAAGGTTTGTGGTTAAATTACCTCAATGACCTTGATGGGAACCCAGTAAGCGAACAGAACCCCCTATTCCAGAGAACTGCCGGACGGTGCGAGGCAGGATAGGCTTTTCGCCCAATTACCTCCCGGAGTCGCTTTTCCCAACCGCCGCCAGCGCAGTAGGAGAGGCCGGCCGCGCCCGTTACCGCGCCGGACAGTTTTTTGTCCCTGAGGCCCGTTATGGGCGAACAGAGGTGGTACCACGATTTGACTCATCGTCCTCTGCGGTCACATACCGCAGAGGATTTTTTAATGGCTCCCTTCTCAGGGGAGCCGCCAGCCGCGTGCGGCTGCCCTAAGGGAGTAAATACATAATAAGGAGAGATACCCATGACCGTATACGAAGAACTGGTTGCCCGCGGCCTCATCGCCCAGGTGACCGACGAGGACCAGATCAAAGAGCTCATCAACACCGGCAAGGCCACCTTTTACCTCGGCTTTGACCCCACGGCGGACAGCCTGCACGTGGGCCACTTCATGGCCCTGTGCCTGATGAAGCGCCTGCAGATGGCGGGCAACAAGCCCATCGCCCTCATCGGCGGCGGCACCGCTATGATCGGCGACCCCTCCGGCCGCACCGATATGCGCTCTATGATGACCCGGGAGACCATCCAGCACAACTGCGACTGCTTCAAAAAGCAGATGGAGCGGTTCATCGAGTTCGGCGAGGGCAAGGCCCAGATGGTCAACAACGCCGACTGGCTGCTGGACCTCAACTACATCGAGGTGCTGCGGGAGGTGGGTGCCTGCTTCTCGGTCAACAATATGCTGCGGGCCGAGTGCTACAAGCAGCGTATGGAAAAGGGTCTGTCCTTCCTGGAGTTTAACTACATGATCATGCAGTCCTACGACTTC
>JAFQKB010000077.1 GCA_017397125.1 Clostridia bacterium
CAGACGCAGGTCCCGGATGATCTGCATCCGCTCCATGGTGTCGATGTCGTGGTGCATATACCGCACCCGCACCCCGTGGGTGTCCAAATAGGTGGTCAGGTCCTCCGCCATCTTTTTGGTCAGGGTGGTGACCAGCACACGCTCCTGCCGGGCGGCGCGGACACGGATCTCCTCCATCAGGTCGTCGATCTGTCCCTCCACCGGGCGCACCGAGGTCAAGGGATCCAGCAGACCGGTGGGGCGGATGACCTGCTCCACGGTCTGGGCGCTCTTGCTTTTTTCCAGGTCGCCGGGGGTGGCGGATACAAACACCGCCTGGTTGATGTGTCCGTAGAATTCGTCAAAGTTGAGGGGCCGGTTATCGTAGGCACTGGGCAGGCGGAAGCCGTAGTCCACCAGACTCTTTTTGCGGGCATAGTCGCCGCCGTACATGCCCCGCACCTGGGGCAGGGTCACGTGGCTTTCGTCCACAAACAGCAAAAAGTCGTCGGGGAAATAGTCCAGCAGGGTGCAGGGCATACTGCCCGCCGGGCGTCCGGACAGCACCCGGGAATAGTTCTCGATGCCCTTGCAGAAGCCGATCTCCTGCAGCATCTCCATATCGTAGGTGGTGCGCTGGAGGATCCGCTGGGCCTCCAGCAGCTTGCCTTCCTCGGTGAATTGCCGGTGCACCTGCTCCATCTCCACCCGGATGCGCTCGATGGCGGCCGCCATCTTGTCCTGGGGGATGATGTAGTGGCTGGCGGGGTAGATGGCCACGTGGCTGATGACCGCCTTTACCTCGCCGGTGAGGGCGTGGATCTCGCAGATGCGGTCGATCTCGTCCCCAAAGAACTCCACCCGGAAGAGGGTCTCACCGGAATAGGCGGGGAATATCTCCACCACGTCACCCCGCACCCGGAACTTGTTGCGGGACAGACTGATGTCGTTGCGCTCGTACTGTAATTCCACCAGCTTGTGGATGAGCTCGTCCCGGGGCTTTTCCATCCCCTGCCGCAGGGATATGACCATACTGCGGTAGTCGATGGGGTCGCCCAAGGTGTAGATGCAGGATACACTGGCCACGATGATCACATCCCGCCGCTCGGACAGGGCGGAGGTGGCGGAGTGGCGCAGCCGGTCGATCTCGTCGTTGATGGCGGAGTCTTTTTCGATATAGGTGTCGGTGGTGGGGATGTACGCCTCCGGCTGATAGTAGTCGTAGTAACTGACAAAATATTCAACCGCATTCTCGGGGAAGAATTCTCTGAACTCACTACAAAGTTGTGCCGCGAGGGTTTTGTTGTGAGCGAGAACGAGGGTCGGACGGTTGACCCGGGCGATGATGTTCGCCATGGTAAAGGTCTTGCCGGAGCCGGTGACACCCAGCAGGGTCTGCTCCTTGAAGCCGTTGTTCAGTCCCTCCACCAGGGCGTCGATCGCCTGGGGCTGGTCGCCTGTGGGGGCATAGGGGGATACCAGTTTGAATCGGTCCACAGCAAGACCTCCTTTCTCTGCCGAATATATGTTCGAAAATCAATATAGTATACCATATTTATCTGTAAAATACAAGGGTTTACGCATAAGAATTTCAGAGAAACAGTGTTTTTTCTATTTTTACAAATTTCCTTGCATTTAGCGCTTTAATGTGCTACAATAACAAAATAAATTTCCCAAGTGCAAAAGGAGCGAATTCTATGCGTATCGTCGTGAAAGTGGGCACCTCCACGCTGGCTCACCCCACCGGACTGCTGAATATCCGGCGGGTGGAGCAGCTGTGTCAGGTGATGAGCGATCTCAAAAACGCCGGTCACCAGCTGGTGCTGGTATCCTCCGGTGCCATCGGCATGGGGGTGGGCAAACTGTCCCTGCCCGGCCGTCCCACCGACATCCCCACCAAGCAGGCGGCCGCCGCGGTGGGCCAGTGCGAATTGATGTATACCTACGATAAATTGTTCACCGAGCACAACCACACGGTGGCGCAGATCCTGCTCACCGGTGCGGACCTCAGCCACGACGACCGGCGGAATAATTTCTGCAATACCCTGTTCCGGCTGCTGGAGTTGGGCGCTCTGCCCATCGTCAATGAAAACGACACCGTGGCCACCGAGGAGATCGTCATCGGTGACAACGACACCCTGGGCGCCATCGTGGCCACCCACGTCCGGGCAGATCTGCTGATCCTCCTGTCGGATATCGACGGGCTCTATACCGCCGACCCCCACACCGACCCTGCCGCCCGGCTGCTGCCGGTGGTAGAGGCCATCACTCCCGAGATCGTGGCGATGACCGGCGGCGCCGGTAGCACGCTGGGCACCGGCGGCATGCAGACCAAGATCCATGCCGCCCGGATTGCCACCGCCGACGGGGTGGAGATGGTGATCGCCAACGGACAGGATCCGGCGGTGCTGTACGACATCGTGGAGGGGCGCCCGGTGGGCACCCGCTTTGTTGCCAAGGAGGTGGTACCCTATGACCACCCGTGAGATCCTGGAGCGGGCCAAGGCGGCCTCGGCCCTGCTGTCCACCTTGACGACCGAACAAAAAAACGCCGCCCTGCTGGCTATGGCGGATGCGCTGGTGGCGGATACCGTCCCCATTCTGTCCGCCAATGCCGCCGATATGGCGGCGGCAAAGGAGACCATCAGCGCCGTGATGCTGGACCGCCTGGCCTTGACCGAGGCCCGCATTGCCGCTATGGCAGAGGGTATCCGCCAGGTGGCGGCGCTGCCCGACCCGGTGGGCCGCCAGCTGGATAAGACGGTCCGTGCCGACGGGCTGACCATCTGCAAGGTGTCTGTGCCGGTGGGCGTGGTGGGCATCATCTACGAGAGCCGCCCCAACGTGACCAGCGATGCCGCCGCCCTGGCGGTCAAGTCCGGCAACGTGTGCGTGCTGCGTGGCGGCAAGGAGGCCTGGCGCAGCGCCAATGCCATTGTCATTTCCCTGCGACGGGGTCTGGAGCAGACCGGCCTGCCGGCGGATATGATCAATCTCATCGAGGATACCACCCGCCAGAGCGCCACCGAGCTGATGAAGGCGGACGCCTATGTGGATATGCTCATCCCCCGGGGTGGCGCGGGGCTCATCCGCGCCTGCGTGGAGAACGCCACCGTCCCCTGCATCCAGACCGGCACCGGCATCTGCCACATCTATGTGGACAAGGCGGCGGATCTGGACATGGCGCTGGACATCGTGGACAACGCTAAGATGAGCCGTCCATCGGTGTGCAATGCCTGCGAGGTGTGCCTGGTGCACCGGGATATTGCCGCCGACTTTTTGCCCCGGCTGCAGGCCCGGCTGTGCGACCCGGCCCGTCCCCATACCGCCGAGCTGCGGCTGGACACCGCCGCCGCCACCATTATTGACGGCACGCCGGCGGGGGAGACCGACTTTGATACGGAATTTCTCGATTATATCCTGGCCATCCGTGTGGTGGCGGACGTGGAAGAGGCCATCGCCCATATCGCCGCCCACTCCACCCACCACAGCGAGGCCATCGTCACCGCCGATCCGGCGGCAGCAGCCCGCTTTACGGCGGCGGTGGACTCTGCGGCGGTGTACGTCAACGCTTCTACCCGCTTCACCGACGGCGGCGAGTTCGGGCTGGGGTGCGAGATGGGCATCTCCACCCAAAAGCTCCATGCCCGGGGCCCTATGGGCCTGGCGGAGCTGACTACGTATAAATACATCATCACCGGAGAGGGACATACACGATGAACAAGAAAAAAGAACTCTTGTGGTTTTTGATCCCCTTTGTGCTGTTGACGGTGTGGTCGGTGTTTGGACCGCTGATTCCCTTGTCAAATCCGGAGACGAGCTTAATCGGTGAAAACTATGTAAAGCTGTTGATGGCAGACCCCACGTTTTGGGTGGCAGCAGGTAATACTCTGCTGTTGTATTGGGCTGTCGGTGGGGTGCTGGCGCTTGTGCTGGGACTGCTTGTGTGTCTGTTGCGGCGTTGGGTGTCTTTATCCCGCTGTCTATGGTATGTGGCGGTATTTGCTATCGCCACGTTGATGGCCATGACGGTGTGGATCGCAGCGGAGCGGTTGGTGCCTACGGTGTATAGCTGGCTGTTTTTCGTGCAGATCGGCAATGCCGCAGCATTCTTTGTGTGGCTGGCAGAAGCGATCGTGACAGCGTTCAAAACAAAAAAACAGGGAGTGGAATGATATGGCAATCGGATTTATCGGCGCCGGCAATATGGGCGGCGCATTAGCCGTGGCGGCGGCCCGCACCGTGGGCGGTGCCAACCTGCTCATTGCGGATGCAGACACCGCCAAGGCGGCGGCCCTGGCCGACACCCTGGGTGCGGCTACGGCGGATAATGCCGGGGTGGCTGCGGACAGCGAATACATCTTTTTGGGCGTAAAACCCCAGATGATGGAGGATATGCTGGCCGATCTGCGCCCGGCCCTGGAGGCGCGGGCGGACAAGCCGGTGCTCATCTCCATGGCGGCGGGTCTGTCCATAGGATGTATTAAGGACTGGGCCGGTGATCTGCCGGTCATACGCATTATGCCCAACACCCCGGTGGCGGTGGGCGCGGGTATGATCCTCCATACTGCCTCGCCGGATGTGACCGAGGCGCAGCTGGGCGGCTTTTTGGCTATGATGGCGGCCGCCGGCCGCCTGGGAGAGATCCCGGAAAAGCTGATCGACGCCGGCAGCTGCGTGTCTGGCTGCGGTCCGGCCTTTGCCTATCTCTTTATCGAGGCGTTGGCGGACGGCGGCGTAGAGTGTGGCCTGCCCCGGGCGCAGGCGCTGGACTATGCGGCCCAGACCGTGCTGGGTGCGGCGCAGATGGTGCTCACCACCGGCCGCCATCCCGGCGCGCTGAAGGATGCGGTGTGCAGCCCCGGCGGCACCACTATCGCCGGTGTCCACGCCCTGGAGGCAGGGGGCTTCCGCTCTCTGGCTATGGATGCGGTCACCGCCGCCTACGACCGGACGCTGGAACTGAAGAAATAACGAAAAAGCCGAGGCTGACGCCTCGGCTTTTTCACGTAGTTGGTGGAGTTTAGCAAAGGCTTCCCCTTGAGGGGAAGCTGGCACGGCGCAAGCCGTGACTGATGAGGTGTTCTGCGTCAGTGGTTTTCCTTTAGGTCATTCAGAATTGTTGCCACCTCATCCGACCTCGCTATCGCTCGGCCACCTTCCCCTCAAGGGGAAGGCTAATGTTCATACTCTGCCAATGTAACAACGGGTTATGTATGGATAACTCACTACTCCGTTTATGCTATGCTTATCAAAAACTTCTATAATTGCTTTTACATATTCATCGTAATACTTATCACCCGCTTTCGGTGCATAGGAGGATGACAGATTGCGCGAAATAAATGTTTCTTTATCATATACAAGACTGTTTTCAAATTCTACAAAGGTAATTTCGCCTTCGAAGAAGTCATTGAAACTATTTGCGGAGAAATCAATACCATTGGAAGACCCTTTAAAGTTGGGACAATATTTTTTGTTTATCTCAAAATTGTCTTGGATAATGGGAGCGGTGGCGTTTCTGTCGTTCCAAACCAGAAATACTTTCCCGGTGTCGGATAGGAGTCTTTTACATTCACGCTTAAACAAACCTCTGTCAAACCAATGGAACGCTTGGGCAACCGTAATCAAATCAACGGAGTTATGATTGAGGGTTGTGCTTTCGGCAGAACCATTTACAGATGTTATGTTGGAAAACTCACCAAAGCACAATTCAGCCTTTGCTCTCATATCTGCATTGGGTTCGATTGCAAAAACCTGACTTACCAACGGTGCTATTTGTGCAGTGAATATGCCTGTTCCTGAACCTACATCAGCTACGACTGCATTGGGAGTAATAACCTTTTCATCAAGCAAATATTCGAACATTTTCTCAGGATAAGCAGGTCTGCCTTTTTCGTATACACTACCTTTTGCATCGAACTTTTTCTCGTTCATTGGAATCCCTCCTGTGCGGTGGATTGACACCTCATTCTGCGTCGAAAAGCATTTGCTCCACCAATTTCACACCATAGGCGATACACTCATTACACGAGCACAGCATTTTGCCGCCGGTGAGACCCTTAATCTCGGCGCACACACCGCTGCCGCAGTGGGTGACAAAATCCTCACTCATTTTGGCGCACACCTTGTAGGTGTCCATCTTACTGGTAGGATTGGCGGCGTCGGCATTCAGCATACCGGCCACGAACACGGCCCCCGACAGCGCTCCGCAGGTCTGGGTGCGGCCACCCATCCCCGCCCCGAAGCCCTCGGTGGCGCGCTTGACTATGGCTGCGTCCAATCCCATCTCTTCGCAATAGGGCAGAGCCACCGCCTGGGCACAGTTGAATCCCCGGTTGTGGTATTCCATGGCTAAGGCAAGTTTATCACTCATATTTAGTCACCTTTTTATAATATCTCCTCCAGCATGGCCAGATCCTCGTCGGTGGTGGCCCAGCTGGTGGCAAAGCGCACCACCGTGTGGGTGGCGTCCGCCGGCTCCCAGATGCTGAAGCCCACCTTGGGCTGCAGCTCACGGAGCTTTTCGTTGTCCAGCAGCACAAACTGCTGGTTGGTGGGGGTGGCCTTGAAGAAGGTGTAGCCCTTGCGCAGGAACAGCGCCTTCATCTTCTCTGCCATATCGATGGCGTGGCGGCTGATGTCAAAATACAGCCCGTCGGTGAACAGGGTGTCGAACTGCACCCCCAGCAGGCGGCCCTTGGCCACCATGGCGCCGTGCTGCTTAACGATGGTGGGGAACTGGACGGGCATCAAACCCGGGCGGAACACCACCGCCTCGCCACACAGGGCGCCCACCTTGGTGCCGCCTACGTAGAATACGTCGCACAGCCGGGCCAGCAGGGCCGGGGTCACGTCGGTGTCATAGCTCATCAGACCGTAGCCCAGCCGGGCACCGTCCAAAAACAGCGGGATGTCGTACTCTTTACACACCGCAGACAGTGCCGCCAGCTCCTCGGCGGTGTAGAGGGTGCCGTACTCAGTGGGGTGAGAGATATACACCATACCCGGCTTGACCATATGGGGCCAGGTGGGGTCGGCGTAAAAAGCCCGGATATACTCTGCCACCTCGGCGGCGTCCAGCTTGCCGTCGTGGGCGGGCAGCGTCAGCACCTTGTGGCCGGTGTGCTCGATGGCACCCGCCTCGTGGGCGTTGACGTGGCCGGTGACGGCGGAGATGACCCCCTCATAGGGGCGTAGCAGGCTGTCGATGATCACCGCGTTGGTCTGGGTGCCGCCGGTGAGGAAATACACGTCGTGGTCGGGGCAGTCAAAGGCGGCCCGGATCTTATCCTTGGCGCTGTCCGACCAGCAGTCGTTGCCGTAGCCCGGCTGGATGGTCAGGTTGGTGGCGGCAAAGGCCTCCAGGATCTTGGGGTGCGCCCCCTGCAGATAGTCGCATTCAAAAGAAAACATAGCTTTTTACTCCTTTTCGTTGTGGATGGTGGCCTCTACCCGGTAGATGGGCAGACCCTGCTCCATAAAACGCCGCTCGTATTCGGTGACGATGTTGTCCTCGATGCCGTCGGCGTGCAGGTCGAGAGAAACGCTTTGTAGTGTGTACCCGGTGCGGGACAGCTGCTCCAGGGAATACTGAAAGAACACCCGGCCGTCGGTCTTTTGGATGAGGGAGGCGTCGGGGGTGAGCAGCCCCTTATACATCTGGAGAAAATGGGGATGGGTCAGCCGGTGGGTAGCCTGCCGCTTTTTTGGGAATGGGGTGGAGAAATTGAGATACAGCCGCCGGACGCTGTGGGGCGGGATAAACCGGGGCAGATACTCGGCGTCGCACCACAGAAAGAGGATGTTGTCCAGCCCCTGCTCCTGTGCCGCCTCGCAGGCGGTCACCAGCACGTTGGCGTATTTTTCCACCGCCAAAAAGTTTACGTCCGGGTTGCGGGCGGCCAGTTCGCAAATAAAGCCGCCCTTACCGCAGCCGATCTCCAGCTCCACGGGGTTGTCGTTGCCGAACAGATCCCGGAAACACAGGTATTTGGGCTGCTCCTCTGCGTCAAAGCGGACCGCCTCGGCCCGCAGGTTTATGTACCGGCCGGCGCAGTCGGAAAGGCGCTCGTCCAGGTGCTTTTTTCGCCGCATTCGCATAGAAAATACGCTCCTTTTGCAAATTATACTGGAAATTTGCCGGATAATGTGTTACAATATATCTGTATATTGTATTTTTATAGTTTAATGACCAGCTCGGTGCCCGCCCGGCGCAGGCCCGCATCCCCGGTGAGCACCGCCAGATTGCTGCGGTACAGCAGAGCCGGGTCGGTTAAAAACTGCTCTTTGATCTGCTGGGCCTGCCATTGGTCAGAGACCCGCAGGGTGACGCTCAACAGATCCCGGCCCCGGTCCTGGACGGTGCAGGTGACCCCATAGCCGCCCTCTTCCAGGGGCTGGATATCCACCTTGTTGTCCCGTTCGATCTCCCGGCGCTTGAGCAGGTGCAGGGCGGCCTTGACCGACCGCTCCCGCAGGGTATAGGGCACTCGGACACCCAGGGATTGTCCGATCTGTGCGCCGGTGACGGTGGTGGCCAGCATACGGTCCTCGCTCTCCACCAGGTGCTGCAGACGCACCAGGTCCTGGATGGCGTCCTCGGTATCGAAATAGTTGGCCATGCCGCCGGCGGTGACGATCTCGGTCACGGCGTCCCGATGGATGGGCTTGCCCACGGTGTCCAGCATATAGCATAGGAGGATACGAATCTCCTGTGAATTGGTCAGTCCGCCCGGCTCCACGCCGGCGGTAAAAACGTCTGGCATAGACGGAATCTCCTTATCTCTGATGGATGGCGGCGTCCAAAACTGCCGCAATAGACACATTATACACCATCTCAGCGTAAAAGAAAAGAGCGGAAAGAGGTTTTTACAAATCTTTTTTGCCGCCGAAAGGGGTATATTTTTATGAAGATCGCGTGTAAAATACTGGTGCTGGGTCTGTTGGCGGCTCTGCTGCTGACCGGCTGCGGCAAAGGCGCGCCCGAAAACAGCGAGCCGGATTACAGCAAGCTGATCGTGCCGCCGGTGGATCTGGCTATCACCGACTACGTCACCGAGCAGCAGCTCACCACGGTGCTGGGCTATCCCATGCACCTGCTGGGCGTGTATGAGGAGGGCGTGCAGGCGGTGTATCTGTCGGAGGACGGCTCCTGCCAGGTGACCATCCACATGATGAATCAGACCCGGGCCGGCTTTGAGGCCCAGGTGGTGGCCGCCACCGTCCCGCTGACCATGCAGGAGGGCCTGGGCGAGGTGGCCTATTGGTACGAGGGCGAGACCCAGCTGATGGTGTTCAGCGACGGCTATGCCCTGGACGTGGCGGTCAGCTGTGCCGACACTCCGGAGGTGGATACCCAGACCCGTCAGATCGCCGAGCTGATCCTGACCAAATTGGCCGAGCAGTAATCGGCGGCGCTGGTTCGCCAATTGTACTACGATTAAAAGAAAGGCGGTGTTGACCGATGCATGAGCCGGTAGCGTTTATGTGGGAGCGTACCTGGGCCGAGGTGGATATGCAGGCCATCCGGCAGAATTTTCGCACCATCCGGGCCGGCCTGCCGGCATCGGTCAGGCTGTGCTGCGTGGTCAAGGCCAATGCCTACGGCCACGGCGTGCGCACCCTGGCACCGCTGTACGAGCAGCTGGGTGCCGACTGGTTTGCGGTGTCCAATATCGAGGAGGCCCTGCAGCTGCGCCGGTACGGGGTGACTCGGCCGGTGCTGATCCTGGGGTACACCCCGGTGACCTGTGCCGCCCTGTTGGCAGAGGAGGACCTGTCCCAGTGTGTGTATTCGGCCCAGTACGGCCGGCAGCTGTCCGCCGCCGCCGTGGCCGCCGGTGTGACGGTCAAGATGCATATTAAACTGGACACCGGCATGGGCCGGCTGGGCTTTCAGTGCCCCGGTGACGGCGAGGATTCGGTGGCGGGCGCGATTGCGGTGTGCCGCCTGCCGGGTCTTGTGCCGGAGGGTGTATTCACCCACTTTGCCTCCGCCGACGAGGGCGGGGCAGGGGACGCGTTCTCCCGGCAGCAGGCCGATCGGTTCATAGAGGCCATCAATCGCTTGATGGCGGCGGGCATTCATTTTGCCATCCGCCATTGCGCCAATTCGGCGGCCCTGTCGGACCACCCGGAATTTCGGCTGGATATGGTGCGGGCGGGCATTGTGCTGTACGGCCTGCAGCCCTCCGGCGACCTGCGCCAGCCCATGCCGCTGCAGCCGGCTATGGCGCTCAAGTCGGTGGTATCCCACGTCAAGACCGTTGCCCCCGGTGCAACGGTCAGCTACGGACACACCTATACGGCGGACCGGGAGATGACCATCGCCACGGTGCCCATCGGCTATGCCGACGGCTTCTGGCGGCAGAGCGGCCCGGCCGGCGTGACCCTGACCGTCCGCGGTCAGCGGGCACCCATCCTGGGCCGGGTGTGTATGGACCAGCTGATGCTGGACGTGACCGCCATAGAGGGTGTGCAGATCGGGGATGAGGTAACGGTGTTCGGCACCGCCCCGGCCCTGACCGCCGACGAGATGGCGGCCGCCAACGGCACCATCAATTACGAGATCGTGTGCGCCGTGGGTGAGCGGGTGCCCCGTCTGTACGTGGACGACGGACAGATCGTGGACGCCCTGGATAACCTGATGCGCTGAGGAGAACCACTATGTTCGATGCTGTAAAAGTAAAAGACCAGTGTGTGGAATGGATCCGCCGCTTTTTTGAGGAGAACGGCCCCGGCTGCAATGCGGTGGTGGGCATCTCCGGAGGCAAGGACAGCTCGGTGGTGGCCGCCCTGTGCGTAGAGGCGCTGGGCGCCGACCGGGTGGTGGGGGTGCTGATGCCCTGCGGCCGGCAGGCGGATATCGACTGCTCGCTCAAGCTGGTGGAGCACCTGGGCATCCGCCACTATACGGTGAATATCCAGGCGGCGGTGGAGGGGCTCAAGGCCGCTGTGCCGGAGGAGCTGTCTTTGTCGGTGCAGAGCCTGACCAACCTGCCGCCCCGCATCCGGATGGCTACGGTGTACGCCGTATCCCAGAGTGTCAACGGCCGCGTGGCCAACACCTGCAATCTGTCGGAGGATTGGGTGGGCTATTCTACCCGCTACGGCGACTCGGTGGGGGATTTCAGCCCTCTGTCCCGGCTGACGGTGGCGGAGGTCAAGGAGATCGGCCATCTGTTGGGTCTGCCCTACGATCTGGTGGAGAAGGTGCCCATCGATGGCCTGTGCGGCAAGACGGACGAGGACAATCTGGGCTTTACCTATGCCGAACTGGACCGCTACATCCGTACCGGCCAGATCGATGACCCGGACAAAAAGGCCCGCATCGATCGCCTGCACCGCATCAACCAGTTCAAGCTGGAGCTGATGCCGGTGTTCGAACCGGATCTGTAATCAAAGACAAGACACCTGCGGTTTTTTCGAACCGCAGGTGTCTTTTTGTCATTCTATAAGGCTTTCCGCATACCGGACCGCTTCCAGCGCGTCCTTGGCGTACCGGTCGGCGCCGATGCTAGCCGCGTATTCCGGGGTGAGCACCGCACCCCCTACCATGGTCTTGCAGGCGGGGGCTTTCTCCTTCAGCAGGCGCACCGTCTCTGCCATAGCCGGCAGGGTGGCGGTGGTCAGGGCGCTGAGCCCCACCAGAAATGCCCCGTGTTCCAGCGCCGCCTGCACCACCGTCTCCGGTGCCACGTCCCGGCCCAGGTCCACCACCGCAAAGCCGTAGTTTTCCATCAGCAGCTTCACAATATTTTTGCCGATGTCGTGGATGTCCCCCTGGACGGTGGCCAGCACCACGGTGCCTCTGGCGGCGTCTGTGGGGTTATCCATAGCGTTGCGGATGCACAAAAAGGCGCTTCGGGCGGCCTCGGCACTCAATATCAGCTGGGGCAGAAAGGTCTGCTTGTCGGAAAAGCTTTCGCCCACTCGGTTAAGGGCGGGGATGATGTCCTCCTGCACGATGGTCAGGGGCGGCACGGCGGCCAGGCGCTCTTGGGTCAGGTCGGCCGCCTGGCGCTTTTGCCCATGGACGATGGCCTCATACAGAGGGGATCCCTCTGCGGGGGTGAGCTGTGTCCGGGCGCACTCCAGGGTGGCGGTAAAGGCGTCCGCCGCATGGGCGGATCCGCCGTCCCGATAGGCGTTATAGGCCTCCATGACGGGCGCAGAGAAGGGGTTGATGATGGCGGCGGACAGCCCCCGGTCCAGGGCCAGGGCCAAAAAGGCGCCGTTGACGGCGTCCCGGTTGGGCAGACCGTAGGAGACGTTGGATACACCCAGCAGGGTGTGGCAGCCCAGCTCCTCCCGGACCCGGCTCAGAGCCTCCAGGGTGGTGTGGGCAGCGGATGGGTCCGCCCCCACCGACAAGGTGAGGGTGTCGAATACAACGTCCTTTTTATCAATGCCGTAGGTGGAGGCGGTGCGGAGTATCTTCTCGGCGATGGCCAGACGCCCCTCGGCGGTGGCGGGGATGCCGTCCTCGTCCAGGGTCAGGGCCACGATCACGCCGCCGTATTTTTTTGCCAGCGGGAATAGGGCGTCCATACTCGCCTGCTTACCGCTGACCGAGTTGATCAGCGCCTTGCCGTTATAGCGGCGCAGGGCGGCCTCCATAGCCGCCGGGTTGGCGGTGTCGATCTGCAGGGGCAGAGAGACCACCTCCTGCAGAGAGGATACGGTGTCAGCCAGGGTCTGCACCTCGTCCAGCTCCGGCAGGGCCACCTGTACGTCCAACAGGTGCACCCCCTCGCATTGCTGGGAGATGCCCTCGTCCTGGAGGGTGAAAACGTCCTGTTGCAGCAGGGCCTGCCGTATATTGGGCCGGCCGGTGGGGTTGATGCGCTCGCCGATGAGCACCGGCCCGTCGCCAAAGAGCACCGCGTGGTTGTAGGAGGACACCACGGTGCGCTCCTTGCGGGTCAGCGGTATCGGGGAGAGGTGGGCGGTCTGTTGGGTCAGGGCGCGGATATAGGCCGGGGTGGTGCCGCAGCAGCCGCCGGCGACCCGCACGCCCTGCCCTATGAGGTCCGCCATCTCGGCGGCGTATTCCTCCGGGGATACGTCGTAGACGGTGTGGCCGTCCTCCGCCCGGGGCAGGCCCGCATTGGGTTTGAGCAGTACCGGTACCGAGGCGCAACACAGCAGCTCCTCCACCACGCCCCGCAGCCGCCGGGGTCCCAACGAGCAGTTGGCGCCCACAGCGTCGGCTCCCATACCCTCCAGCATAGCTACCATCGCCGCCGGCGAGGCACCGGTCATCAGCTTGCCGCTCTCGCCGTAGGCGTTGGACACCAGAACCGGCAGGGTGCTGTTTTCCTTGGCCGCCAGCAGGGCGGCCTTGGTCTCGTAGCAGTCGCTCATGGTCTCGATGAGGATCAGGTCCACCCCGTACCGGACACCCAGACGGACGGTGGCGGCGAACACCTCCACCGCCTCCTCAAAGTCCAGCATACCCAGAGGCTTCAGCAGCTGGCCGGTGGGGCCGATGTCCAGCGCCACAAAGGTGGGCTGGGTGCCGGTGGTCTGTGCCTGGGCCGCCCGGGCGTTGGCCACGGCGGCGGCCACTATGGCCTCCAGTTCCTCCGGGCTAAATTTCAGCCGGTTGGCGCCAAAGGTGTTGGTGGACACCACGTGACTGCCGGCGTCGTAATAGGCCTTGTGGATGGCGGTGATGACCTCCGGGTGGGTAATGTTCCACCCCTCCGGCTGGGCGCCGGGCGCCAGCCCCTTTTGCAGCAGTTGGGTGCCCATGCCGCCATCCAGATACACGATATTCTCTTGCAAAAACTGACGGAAATCCATAGCTACGCTCCTTGTTTATTCCTCCCGCAGCCGGTCGCAGAGGGCCGGGTCCGGATTGACATAGGCGGTGCGGTTGTCGGTGTAGATCACCATACCCGGCTTGGCGCCGGAGGGCTTTTTCACATACCGGGCGGCGGTGTAGTCCACCGGCACCTGCACCGATGCCGCCGCCTTGGAGTGGGTGGCGGCGAGAACCGCTGCCTGCTCCAGGGTGCGGTCGGGGGGTGTCTGCCCCTCGGTCAGCACGATCACGTGGCTGCCGGGGATATTCTTGGTGTGAAACCAGATATCGCTGCCCTTGGCGGTGCGCAGGGTCAGCCGGTCGTTGTCCAGATTGTTGCGCCCCACCAACATGGTAAACCCGTCGTCCGAGCGGAATGTAAGCGGTTTCATAGGGGGCGGCGGCTTCTGCTTGCCCCGCTGGCAGCGCAGATAGCCCTGCTCCTCCAGCTCAGTGCGTAATTCCTCCAGCTCCCGGGTGGTGGTGGCCCGGGACAGGCTGTCGAATACCGAGTCCAGATAGGTAAGCTCCTGCTGGCCGGCGGCGATGCGCTCGGTGAGTATCCGCTCGGCGGTCTGGGCCTTGCGATAGTCCTTGTAGTATTTCTGGGCGTTGGCGGCGGCGGACAGAGCCGGGTCCAGGGGCACCGTCAGGGGTGCGCAGGCCTCGTCGTAATAGTTGATGAGTTCGGCCGACGCCGCACCGGGGGTGATGAGGTGCATATTGGCGTTAATCAGGTCGCCGTACAGCCGCAGGGTATCCCGGTCGGCGGCGGCCGCCAGCTCCTGGCGCTGATTGGCCAGCTTGCGCCGCACCCGTTCGGTGGCGTTGGTCAGCACCCGCAGCAGGTCGTGGCTGCGTACCTTGATGCGCTCCGCAGCCGCCCGACGGGAGTAAAAGGCGTCCAGCAGGGCCGAGAAGGAGTCCATCTCCTGCCCGGCGGCGGCCAGGCCGTACTGTATGATGGGCTGAAAGCTGAATTCCAGGGGCGTGCCGTCCGGCTTTACCAGCAGATAGGGGGTGCGCCGCTGGCCGGTGAGCACCGCATCCCGGGTCCGGGCCAAGCAGTCGGTGAGCTTTTCCATTTCATACTCGGTAAGGGCGGATACGGCGGTGTCCAGCCCGCCGGTGGCCCGATAGGCGATCTCCCGGCAGGAGAGGGGAGAGAGCCCCTGGGTAAGGGCGCCCAGCGCCTTGGACAGGGGGGCGTCCTTGCCGGCGCGCACCGCCTCGGTGAGTTGTTCCGGGGTGTGGCGGGACAGGTCGTAGCGTCCCTCGGCCGCCGGAGGCACCTCGTAGCGGATGCCCGGCAGGATGGGGCGCACCGAGGACATGGCCGGGTCCACCCGCTTGATGGAGTCGATGACGTAGCCGTCCGGGCCGATGAGGATGATGTTGCTGTGGCGGCCCATGATCTCCACCGCCAGGGTCAGCCGCACCGGGTCGCCCAGCTCGCTGATGCAGTCAAAGTCCAGATACAGCGCCCTCTCCCATCCGTCCTGGCGGATGTCCGCCAGCCGGCCGCCGGTCAGCCGCTTGCGCAGCAGCATACAGAACATGGGCGGTTGGGCCGGATTTTCGGGGGCTTCGGCGGTGAAGTGGATGCGGGGCGCATTAGCCCCTGCCGACAGATACAGTTTTTTGGCGCCGCCCCGATAGCGCAGGGCGATGAGCAGCTCCTCCCGTCCGGGCTGATGGATCTTGTCGATGCGGGCGTCGGGCAGCTCCGCCAACAATTCCTGCCGCAGGCAGGCCAAAAACGCACCGTCCAGTGCCATGGGTGGTCACCTCTTTTCGTGTAAAGTAGTGGTATTACCGGATAACGGCGTAGGGCTCGCCGTCCCGATAGGGGGTCACCGGCAGCCCGGGGAATGCCTCCTCCAGCCAGGCGCACAGGGTGTCCACCACCGGCACCTCGGTGGCGTAGTGGCCGGCCTCGATGACCTGAATGCGGTCGGCGGCGGCCAGCCACTCGTGGTGCTTGACCTCGCCGGTGACGTAGGCGTCCGCCACACCGATGCAATCGCCGATAAAATCGCCGCCGCCACCGCCGCACACCGCCACGGTGGTCACCGGGTGCTGGCCACTGTAGCGCACGGCGGTATCCAGCGCCGCCGCCACGTGGGCGGCAACATCCTTGGCGGTCATGGGGGCGGGCAGGGTGCCGATGCGGGTGTAGCCGTCGGCGGCTACCGTAACGTTTTCCAGTCCCAGGCGGGCGGCCAGGGCGTCGTTGACACCGCCGGCGGCCTTGTCCAGATTGGTGTGGGCGGCGACGAGGCCGATGCCGGCCTGTGCCAGTCGATAGGGCAGGCCGGCGGCGTCCAGCCGCTTGAGGGGCGCAAAGATGACCGGGTGATGGGTAACCATCAGGTTGGCGCCCATCGCCGCCGCGGCCTCTATGGCGCCGGGGGTAGCGTCCAGCGCCACCAGGATGCCGGTGACTGCCTGCTGGGGGCTGCCCACCAGCAGACCGGGGTTATCCCACTCCTCTGCGGTGGCAAAGGGGGCTTTTTCATTGAGAAAATCGTAGATATCCTGTACGGTCATAGGTCACCCTCCGTTCGTTTGTATATCTTATTATATCATTTTCCACCCCGCCGTCAAGTTGGCAAGCGCAGTAATTGCAGTTTTTGCAAAAATGTGTTAGAATAAGGGGGCGAAAACGTGACCGATTGGAAAATTTTGCGTCTTAATGGGTGAAAGGCCTTTTATCGAGAGAGAGGAGGGTGCCGGATGGAGGATGCGCGCATCATCGAGCTGTATTGGGAGCGTGACGAGCAGGCGCTGGAGGAGACCCACGCCAAATACGGCGCCTATTGCCGCACCATCGCCATGCAAATACTGCAAAACGGTGAGGACGCGGCGGAGTGCGTCAACGACACCTGGCTGCGGGCGTGGGAGAGCGTACCCCCGGAGCGTCCTCGGCGGCTGGCGGCGTATCTGGGCGCCATCACCCGGCGTCTGGCGCTGGACCGCTGGCGTCGGCATCAGGCCGACCGCCGGGGCGGCGGACAGGTGATGCTCTCTCTGGAGGAGCTGGGCGGCTGTGTCCCCGCCGGCCACCGGGTAGAGGAGGCGCTGGACGGCAAAGAGGCGGCGGCCCTCGTCTCGGACTTTCTGCGGACGCTGCCCCGGGCGGAGTGCGACGTGTTTTTGCGCCGGTATTGGTATTTCGACTCGGTGGAGCAGATTGCCGCTCGCTACGGATACAGCAAAAGTAAGGTTAAGATGATGCTCAAGCGCACCCGCGATAAACTGCGCGTGGTGCTGGACAAGGAGGGAATATGCGTATGACGAATCAATGGCTATTGGATACCATCGGGGACGTGGATGCCGACCTGGTGGAGCAGGCGGCACAGCAGCCGCGGGTGCGATCCGTGCCCACCATCAAATGGACCGCGGCGGTGGCGGCGGTGCTGGTGCTGGCGATAAGCCTCGGTGTATTATTCGGCAACGGCTTCGGTAAGCAGCCGCCGGTGGAGCCGCCGGTGGGGGACGTATCCACCACCACGACCACCGGGGATACCACCACAACAACGGGCAATACCACCCAGACCACGACCACCACAACCGCCCCGGAGGACACCACCACCACGGTTGCGACGACCACCACAACCACCAAAACCACGACCACTACTACAACAACTACGACGAATACGACCACGACCACCAATCCTACCACAGCGACCGAGCCCCAAAAAGTGACGGTGGACCTGGCCCAATACGCATTGGGTCAGTCTCGTGAGATCGTGAACAAGAAACTGATATACGACGGCTATACCGATGGAATGAGCGGGTATTACGGCCGTGTTCTGCCGGTGTTTCTGGAGGGCAATGCGGGAGAAAATCGCATCTGTTCGCCTCTGTCTACCTATCTGGCGCTGGCGATGCTGGCGGAGTCCGCCGCCGGCAATTCCCGGCAGCAGGTGCTGGACCTGTTGGGCGAACAGGATACGGAGACCCTGATCGAGAAGATACCGGCCCTATGGAACAGCGTCTACAGTGACAAATCCAACGCCCAATGTCGGCTAGCCAATTCCATCTGGCTGAACCAGTCCCAGAACCAGTCCCAAGAGTATCTCCATTCTCCCAAAGCGGTGGAGCGACTGGCATTTTCGTTTTATGCCTCGGTGTTCCGGGGTGAGATGGGCACCGAAGAATACAACAACGTCCTGCATGAATGGCTTAACCAAAATACCGGCGGTCTGCTCAAGGAGCAGGCGGACAAGGAAAAGTTTACCGAAAATGGCGTATTCTCTCTGGTGAGTACCATCTACTTTAAGGTGCATTGGGAAAAAGCCTTTAGCGAAAAGCAGACCTATGAGGGCTTTTTTAAGACCCAAAGCGATAGCGACCCGATAAAATGCGATTTTATGACCGACACCACCAAAAACACCTATTACTGGGAGGCGGAGGAGTTCACCGCCATCAACCGGCCGATGAACGGCAACTACTCTATGTGGTACATCCTGCCGGATGAGAACGTGGGCGTAGATGCGCTGCTGCAGAATGCGGACGTGCTGGGTATGGTGACCGGCGAGGGCGGCGATGCCGAACGGATCAACTGCGATCTGGTCACCAAGGTGCCGAAGTTTGACGTCACCTATAAAAAGGATCTGGTGGCGGATATCCGGTCTCTGGGCGTCACCGACGTATTTGAAGACCATAAGGCGGATCTGTCCACCCTGTTAAACGTGTGCGAGGGAGTCTATGTCTCCGGTGTACCCCACGCGGTGCGTGTCATCACCAAAGAGGAGGGTGTGGAGGCGGCCGCCTATACCGGTATCACTGCGATATTTAAGGGCACTGTCACAACCACCGCTCACGCCCTTCCGCTGATCTATTTCACCGCAGACCGCCCCTTTATGTTTGCGATCACCAGCTCGGATGGCTCCATCCTCTTCGCCGGTGTGATCGAAAACCCCACCCTAAAGTAAATCGTCCTATGGCCCCCGGTTGTGCCGGGGGCTGTTTTCTTGAATAGCACCTTCTTCCGGGTTGCTCTTTTTTACCAAAAGTGGTAACATATGTGTAACAAAGCCCTTTTTGTTGCGTCTTTATAGGTGAAGGGCCCTTTTGAGCAGGAGGTGTAGAGATGGAGGACAACCGCATTGTGGAATTGTACCATCAGCGGGACGAGGCGGCGCTGCAGGCGACCCGGGAAAAGTACGGACACTACCTGTACGCCATTGCCTATGGCATCCTGCAGGACGCCGGCGGCGCCGAGGAGTGCGTCAACGACACCTATCTCTGCGCCTGGCAGCAGATGCCGCCTCAGCAGCCCCGGGTGCTGTCCGCCTTTTTGGGCACCGTTACCCGGCGTCTGGCCCTGGACCGGTACCGCCAGCAGCACGCCGAAAAGCGGGGCGGCGGTGTAGCTGCCGTATCCCTGGCGGAGCTGGAGGAGTGTGTCCCCACCGGCGCCACCGTCTACGACGGCGTGGAGTGTCGGGAGCTGGCGGCGGCCATCTCTGCCTTTTTGCACACCCTGCCCCGGGAGGAGTGCGACGTGTTTTTGCGCCGCTATTGGTATATGGACTCTATTTCTGCCATTGCGCAACGCAACCATTGCAGTCAGGGGCGCATCCGGATTCTGTTGATGCGCACCCGGCAGAAGCTCTGCAAACATTTGCAACAGGAGGGTATGATGGAATGAAAGCCATAGATATTCAGGATGCCATCGGTATGGTGGATCCTCAGTTGATCCGGCGGGCGGATGAGCCCGCCCCCACAAAGGTAAAAGAAATCCCTGCCCGGCGCACCACCCGCCGTCTACGCTGGACCGCGGCGGTGGCGGCGGTGCTGGTGCTGGCGGTCAGCCTGGGGGCACTGCTCGGCGGCTTCGGTAAGCAGCCGCCGGTGACCCCGGACGCCCCCGGTGACGTGTCTACGTCGGTGGATGGGGAGGATACGCAGCACACCACGACCACCACTAAGAAGCCCGGCATCCTGGACAATCTGTTCCCCGGGCTGACCGCCAAGGCGGAGACCCTGGCCGAGGCAGAATATCCCGAGATGGCGCCCTATCCCAACGAGCGGGAGTTGGGCTTTGACAAAAAATACGACGCCTGGCAGGCGGATAAGGATAAGCAGGCGGCCTATCGGGGCGCCGGAGCGGGGTTGACCGGCTTTTTCCGGGATAGCACCGCCACCTTTTTGAGCGGTGCCGGCACCGCTAACCGTGCCTATTCGCCCCTCAACGTGTATATGGCTCTGGCGATGCTGGCGGAGATTGCCGACGGCAGCTCCCGGCAGCAGGTGCTGGATCTGCTGGGTGCGGACAGCCTGGCCGCTCTGCGGCAGCAGGCCCACGCGGTGTGGAACGCCAATTACAGTGACGACGGCGCCGAGATCAGCGTGCTGGCCTCCTCTCTGTGGCTCAACGAGGGCGTGGATTTTAACAAGGATACGCTGGACGTCCTGGCGGACAACTATTATGCCTCCTCCTATCGGGGCGAGATGGGGTCGGACGGATTCAACAAGGCGATGCAGAAGTGGCTGAATGAGCAGACCGGCGGTCTGCTCAAGGAGCAGGTGGACGGCATCACCACCGACCCCAACACGGTGATGACCCTGCTGACCACCCTCTACTACCGGGCCAAGTGGACCAACTGGTTCTCGGCGGATAAAACCACCTCCGACACCTTCCACGGGGCGGCGGGGGACCTGACCTGCTCCTTTATGAACCGCACCGAGAGCTGGGGCACCTATTACTGGGGCGACCGCTTCTCCGCCTCCTCGCTGGCGCTGGAGGGACAGGGCCGCATGTGGTTTGTCCTGCCGGACGAGGGCGTGTCGGTGGACCAGCTGCTGGCGGACGACCAGGCCATGGGCTTTTTACTGGCCAATGGCGACTGGGAGAACCAAAAATCCTTGAAGGTAAACTTCAAAGTACCTCGCTTCGATATGCAGTCCAAACTGGATCTCAAACAAGGATTGCAGTCCTTGGGCGTCACCGAGTGCTTCGACCAGGCAAAGGCCGACTTTACCGCCCTCACCACCACCGAGGCGTGGCTGGACAAGGTGCAGCACGGGGTGCGGGTGGCCATTGATGAGGAAGGCGTCACCGCCGCCGCCTACACCGAAATGACCTTGTGCGGCAGCGCCATGCCGCCGGAGGACGAGATCGACTTTGTGCTGGATCGTCCCTTCCTGTTTGTGATCACCGGCGCCGATGATCTGCCCCTGTTCATCGGCGTGGTCAATCAGCCGTAATCGGCCTATAAAAAAGCTCTGCACACCCACCGGTGTGCAGAGCTTTTTTGCTTATATCATCAATTTTACGATCTCCTGGTCGGTGGGCTGCATGCCCACCCGGCCGATGTGGCCCACGTCCCGGATGGTGTCGCCGGTGTCCTCCCGCAGGATGCCGGTGTTGGAGTCGTACACCTTGCCCTGCATGGCCAGGGCGTGGGAAAAGAGCGCCGCATCCAGAGCGGAGGCGATCTTGGCGGCGCAGGAGGCCTTGGCACCGTCGCAGATGATGCCGGGGATGTCCGCCAGGGTGTTGTCGATGGTGTCCCGGATCTGGGTCAGGGTGCCGCCGATCATATAGGTGATGGCGGCGCCGGCGGCGCAGGCGGCGGACACCGCCCCGCAAAAGGCGGACAGCTTGCCGATATACTCCTTTTGGTACACGGTCAGCAGACTGGAAAAGACCAGGGCGCGCATCATCCGCTCCTCCGGGATGTGCTTCTCCCGGGCATAGACGATGATGGGCACAGTGGAGGTGATGCCCTGGTTGCCGCTGCCGGAGGTGATGATTACCGGCATATCGCAGCCGTCCATCCGCGCCTCGGAGGCGGCCGCCGCATAGGCGCGCATCTTGGTGTACACGCCGTGGGCATAGGTGTCCATTATGGCCTTGCCGATGCCGATGCCGTAGTCCCCCTGCATACCCCGCTGGGCGATGGCCATATTGCAGTCGATCTGCTGCTGGGTCAAGGGGCGGATGAGCTCCGGCTCCACCTCCTCGGCAAAGGCGTAGATATTCTCAATGCTCAGACCGCTGCGGTCCGCCACCTCGGTGGCCTCCCGCAGGTCCTCCACCCACAGCAGGTTCTCCCGGTCCCGGGTGATGCGCACGACGTTCTGGTGGCTGTACCGTACCTCCACCTCCACGTGGTGGCCGTCGCCGTCCAGCTCGATGATAAAGTGCAGGGGGATGGCGGACTCCAAAAACTCCACCTTACACCGTCGCTCCTTTACAAAGGACAGGGTGGCGGCCACCCCTTCGGGGGAGACGCTCTCCAGCACCTCCATATGACGCGCCGGGTCTCCGGCCAGCGCGCCCAGGGCGCAGGCGGCCTCGATGCCGGTCATACCGCCGGAGTTGGGGATGCGCACGCAACGCACATTCTTGATGATGTTGCCGCTGCACCAGGCGGTGATCCGCTCCGGATCCACCCCCAGCGCCTCCCGTCCCCGGGCGGCGGCATAGGCCAGGGCGATGGGCTCGGTACAGCCCATGGCAGGGATCAGCTCCTCCTGCAGGATGGCGATGAAATCTTGTTTGATTGTTTCATTCAGCATAAGTTTGTCCTCGTTATATTTCACTTCCTACCCATTGTAGCAAAAACCGACACGGTTGTAAAGAGCGGTATGGGTAGAAAACGTGTTGATTTTGCTGTTCCTGGTATCCTTATCTGCACACGTAAAAGAAAACCGCCAGTCCAACACAGTGTGGACTGGCGGTCAGTTTGTTATTTTGTGCCGGCGAACAGGATGATCAGCAGGATGACGCAGATGCCGAAGCAGGTCATCAGCAGCGCAAAGGAGAAATTGCCGGACAGCCGCCGGGTGGTTTTGGCGATGGTCTCTGCCACCCGCACGAACACCTCGCCGAAACGGTTGGCGTCCTGCTTGGTGGCCCGGCCGTAGAGGCGGCCCAGGGCGTAGGCGTAGCGCCGCTCGTGGGGCTCGTGGGGGTCCTTGGCCGGACGGAACACCGTCTTGTTGGCCGCCAGCACAAGCAGGTCGGTCAGGTCGTTGAAGAGGCGGCACACCACCGTCAGCAGAAACAGACCGGCCTTAATCGCCGCGTCGGTGACCCGGTCGAAGAGAGAGCACACCGCCCCCAGTCCCCACACAGCGCCCCGGAACAGGGGCTTGTAGACGTTCTCCTCCAGAGAGAAGCGGCCTTCCAGGGGGTTATAGTGGATCCGGCGGTCCCTCTGCTGCTTTGTCAGCAGACGGCGGATGACCATCAGGTACACGGCGACGCCGATGCCCAGGGAGATGAGCACGCCCTTGAGGTTGACAAAGGCGAAATAATGGACGGCGTGATGGGATTCGTGACCGCCCACGAAGGGGAGCATAACGTGGCTCAGCTTCTCCGCCAGGCGGTGGGGCAGGACCCCCAGCACCGGCAGGGCCACCGCCGCCAGGATCAGGGCCGCGGCGGACAGGGGCGACAGCTTGTGGTGTGCCACCGGCGTGTCGGCGGTGGGCTTTTCCACGAAGATGGTGATAAACAGCTTGAGCATATACGCCGCCGTCAGACCGCCGGACAGCAGGAAGAGCCACTCGATGGCGGTGATAAAGGTGCCGGCGTGGTGGGCGTATTCCACCAGACTCTCGTGGACCAGGGTCTTGGACAGATAGCCGGCCATACCGGGGATACCCGCCAGACTGCAGGCCCCCAGGAAAAAGGGCACGGCGATGGCGGGCTTGCCCCGTCCGTAGCCCCGGAGCCTGTTGATGTCCAGGGTGTGGGCACCGGCGTAGATGGCACCGGCGCAGAGGAACAGCACCAGCTTGACCAGGGAGTGGTTGAGCATATACAGCACCGTGCCGTTGGCGGCCAGGGCGTTCTCCTCGCCCAGCAGGGCGATCATGGATACGCCCACAGTGATGAAGCCGATCTGGGACAGAGAGGAGCAGGCCAGGGTGCGCTTGAGGTTGGTGGAGAATACGGCTATGACCGCCCCCAGCACCATGGTGATGGCGCCCAGCACCAGTAGAGCGTAGCCCCAGACGTGGTCCTCTACCAGAATGTTAGCGGTAATGAGCAGCATGCCGAACACGCCGGTCTTGGTCAGCACACCGGACAGCAGGGCGCTGGCCGGCGCCGGCGCCACCGGGTGCGCCCGGGGCAGCCAGATGTGCAGGGGGAACAGACCCGCCTTGGCGCCAAAGCCCACCAGCATACAGAACGCCGCGATGTACAATTTGGGCGATTTGCCGGCGGCGGCCACGGCAGCGGACAGATCGGCCACCACCAGGGTGCCGGTCACATCGTACAGCAGGAACAGACCCATCAGCAGCACCATGCCGCCCAATACGGCGATGGTGAGATAGGTCTTGCCTGCGCTCATGGCCTCGGGGTCCTGCTCCTGCACCACCCAGGTGTAGGAGGCAAAGGACATGATTTCGAAAAAGATAAAGGTGGTGATCAGGTCTGCCGACAGAAACACGCCCATGGTGGCCCCCAGGGTGAGGAGGAAAAAGGCGTGGTACCGTCCCAGGTGGTGATGCCCTTTAAAATATTGGGGCGAGAGCAGCGCCGCGCAGAACCACATAAAGGCGGCCACCACGGCGTACACCGCCTGAAAACCGCTGCGGGCAAAGGTCATGGTCAGCAGGGGGGCGGTGGCGCCTTCGGTCTGTCCCATAGCCAGGGCTACCGCCGCCACCAGCACCGTCAGGGTCACCAGGATGGAAAAGCCGTCCCGGAGGAGGTGCTTTTTACCCATAAAGAAAGCGGGCACAGCGGCCAGCATGGGCAGGAAAACGCACAGCATCACAAGCGCGGTCACAGCGACAACACCTCCCGGAACAGATTGACGGGAACGTGGGCAAACAGGCCCAGCAGAACACACGCGGCGGCACACACCGCCATAGGCACCAGCATACGCCAGTTGGCTTCTTTGACGCCGGTCAGGTCGTTGTCTGCACCCGCTCGGGGGAAGAATGCCTTGATCACCGGGGCCAGCATATAGCAGGCGGTGAGAAAGGCGGAGACCAGCAGCACCGCCACGCCGGCGATGGCCAGGCCGTTGCCGGTCTCCAGGGCGGCGGTGGAGATGTACCACTTACTGAAAAAGCCGCAGAAAGGAGGGATGCCGGTCAGCCCCAGGGCGGAGATGGCAAACAGCCCGAAGGTGACGGGCATTTTGCGGCCCAGGCCCTCCAGCTGGGGCACGTATTCCCGGTCGCTGTAATGCATCACCGCGCCCGCCGCAAAGAAGGCGCAGATCTTGATGACCGAATGGAACACCAGGTGGCAAAAGGCCGCCAGCAGCCCCGCCGGAGTCATCAGGGTCACCGCAAAGGCGATGTAGGACAGATTGGACACGGTGGAATAGGCCAGCCGCCGCTTAAAGTGTTTTTGCCGCAGGGCGCTGACCGAGCCGTAGAGGATGGTGGCGGCCGCAATGGCCATCACCGCATACTGCACCCAGGTGCCGGACAAAAAGGCGGTGCCGTAGGCGTAGTAGGTCATACGGATGAGGGCAAAGGCACCGGCCTTGACCACCGCCACCGCGTGGAGCAGGGCGGTCACCGGCGTAGGTGCCACCGAGGCGTTGGGCAACCAGCCGTGGAAGGGGAATACCGCCGCCTTGACGCCGAAGCCCAAAAAGGCGAAGAGGTACAGCACCTGGGCCAGAGAGCGGTCGTCCACGTCACTCAGGTGACCGCCCGGCACAAAGCTGCCGGCCCCGTTGAGGATGAGAAACACCACCGCCGCAAAGGCAAAGGCGGCGCCGCCGAAGGAGTAGATCATATATTTACGGGCGGCCCGGTTGTGCACCTTGGTCATACCGTGCATCACCAGGGGGATGGTGGTGACGGTCAGCATCTCGTAGAAGAGATACATGGTCAGGATGTTCTCCGCCATGGCGATGCCCATGGTGGTGCCAAAGGACATGGTGAAGAAGCAATAGAACATGGCGTGGTGCTGCTCGTGCTTCATATAATCAAAGGCGTACAGCGCCGTCAGAGGCCACAGGGTGGCCGACAGACAGGAGAACAGCCGGCCCGCGCCGTCCAGACGCAGAGAGAAGGACAGCTGGTCGGTGAACTGCAGGATGGGCAGGGTGGTCTCCGGCACCGTCAGAGCCGCCACCCATACGGCGGCGGCGCTGACCAGCAGGGCTGCCATCACGTAGGCGTTGCGATGCCCCGGGGCACGAAAGGGGATGAAATAGGACACCGCACCCAGCACCAGCGGCAGAAATACCGGGATCAGCAAAAAGTGTACGTTCATAGCCGCTTACCTCGCAAAACAGGAAGAGACCACAGTCGTCAGCAAGCCGCCGGTCTGGGCCGCCAGCAGGCCGCCCACCAGCGCCACCAGTGCCAGCACCGCCAGCACCAGCGTCATGGCCGCAGGCTCCTTCACGGTCGCGGTGTCCGCATCGGCCTCTTTCTTAAAGAAGGCCTTGATGGTGATCTGCAGTAGGTAGCCGGCGGTCAGCAGCGCGGACAGCAGCAGGATGGCCGGAGCCAGCCAGGAGAGGGCGCCGATATCGGAGCTTTCCAGGGCGGCGGTGGCCAGATACCACTTGCTGAAGAAGCCGCCCGTGGGCGGAATGCCGATGAGGGACAGGGACAGCACCGTAAAGCAGGCAAAGGTGATCGGCATCTTTTTGCCGATGCCGTCCAGCTCCTCCACCCGGGTCTTGCCGTAGAGGAAGATGACCGCACCGGCGCAGAGGAACAGCCCCACCTTGACCGCGGCGTGGAAGAGGATCTGCCATAGGGCACCCTCCACACCCGCCTCGGAGAAGAGGAACAGGCCGGTCAGCACGTAGGAAATCTGGCTGACGGTGGAATAGGCCAGCCGCTTTTTGAATATCTTTTCCCGATAGGCCATCATAGAGCCCATCAGCACGGTGAGCAGGGACAGGCACAGCAGAGCGGTCTGCACCCAGGTGCCGGCCAGCCGGTCCGGACCCACGGCGAAATACACCGTGCGGACGATGGCCAGCACGCCCGCCTTGGCGATGATGCCGGAGAGCAGAGCGCTGGCGGGAGCGGGAGCCACCGGGTGGGCGGTGGGCAGCCAGCCGTGGAGGGGGAACAGACCGGCCTTGGCGCCGAAGCCCAAGCACAGCACGAATACCGCCACCAGCAGCAGGGGGGTGGTCTCTGCCACAGAGCCGCCGGGCACAAACAGCAGCGTGTCGGTCTGGGTGCTGATGACAAAGATGCCGAACAGCGCCATAAAGGCACCGGCCACGGAATAGTATAAGTATTTTTTGGCGGCAGCCACCGACTCCTGGGACAGGGAGTGGAGCACCAGCGGCATGGAGAACAGCGTCACCATTTCATAGAATACGTACATAGATACCAGGCTGTCGGAGAAGGCCGCGCCCAGCATAGCACCCTCCGTGAGGAAAGAAAAGAGGAAAAAGCGCTCTTCGCTCTTTTCGTGCTTCATATACACCCCGGCGTACACCGTCACCAGCAGCCAGGCGGTGACGATCAGCCCGCAGAAAAAGCGGGCCAGGCCGTCGGCGGCAAAGCCCACCGACAGAGCGTCGGTGAACCGATAGCGTCCGGTGGCGCAGTCGCCGCCCAGGACGGTCACCCAGCCGCAGACGGTGATGATGGCCTGCAGAGCCACAGCCACGGCGATGCGGGGGGTGCGGTTGCGGAGTGGTTTGGTTGCCAGCATAAGCGGGCCGCTGATAATGGCCAGCGCTATCGATGCGATCATCCAATACACAGGACTCAACCTCCTTAGCGAATCGTTGTAAAGATGTGGATGCCCTTCTCAAACAGCGAGATAATGGGCTGTGCGTGCAGACCGACGATCAGGTTGATGAGTGCCATGATCAGCACCACCACCGAAAAGGTCCGTGCGGTTCGGAAGGTGATCTTCCGCCGTTCCATAGCCACCCGCTCCGGACCGTAGGTGTTGACCATGGTCCGCAGGAAGTACACCACGTTCAGAATGGTGCTGATGGCCAGGGCCACCAGGATCACGTAGGTCTTCCAGTCGTGGCCAAAGGCGGAGAGGGAGAACAGTAGCTTGGGGATAAAGCCGGCGAAGATGGGCAGACCCACCATAGACAGGGCGCCGGCGGCATAGCCGATGCCCGCCACCGGATTCCAGTGGGCAGAGCCCCGCAGGGCGTCAAAGTCCTGCCTCTTACCCACCGTGTCGGACAGACCCATGGCGGACAGGAACAGCATGGGCTTGGTCAGGGCGTGGGCCACCATCTGGAACAGGGAGGCCAGCAGGGCCGCGTCGGTGCCCAGACCCAGGCCCATATAGATATAGCCGATCTGGGCCGCCGAGGAATAGGCCAGCATAAAATTGAGGTTGTGGGTCTGGATGGCGGACAGAGAGCCGACCATCATGCCCGCTACGCCAAAGATGAGCAGCACCGTATGGATGCCGGACTGCACGTAGATCTCCCGGCTGATGACCCGGCCGATGATCTTAATGAGCAGGAAGATATAGGCCTTGGAGATGACGCCGGACAGAATGCCGGAGGCCGCCGGCGTGGCGGTAGCGTAGGTGTCCCGCATCCACCAGTGGAAGGGGCACAGACCGCTCTTGATGGCCAGGCCGGACACGATGAGCCCCAGGGCCACGGTCAGGGGCAGGGTGTACTGGCCGGTGGTCCACAGCGCCTGGATGGACGCGTACAGCTGGGGGAACAGCAGATGACCGGTCACCGAATACAGCAGCACGATGCCCACCAGCAGCAGGCTGGAGCCGATGAGGCTGAACATCATATACCGGGTGGCCGCCACCAGGGGACGGGTCCTCTTGCGGGCCATCAGCAGGGCGCAGGAGGCGATGGTGCAGATCTCCACAAACACGTAGGCGGTGAAGATGTCGTTGGTATAGCACAGGGCGGTCAGGGCCGCGTGGGTCAGGTTGACCATGATGCAGAACAGCCGATGCTTAGAGGGCTCCACGTCGGTCTCGATCTTGTAGGAGCCGCCCAGCAGGGACAGCAGCATCATCACCTCAAACAGCAGGACAAAGAAGGGCTCCAGCACACCGGCAGCGATCTCGTTGCCGATGGGGGCGTCGTAGTGGCCCATCCGGTAGACGAAGTAGCCGGTCTCGGAGGTGAGGTTGTACACCAGCACCGACGCGGACATCAGTATGCCGGCCCCCAGCAGGGAATAGGACACAAAGCGGGCACGCTTATCCTTGAGGGCGAAGCAGATGACCGCACTGAACAGAGATAGAACGATGGTGATGAACGGGAAATTTTCGACAAACCGCATCAGTCCTCACCGTCCTCTCTGTCGCACCGAGCATAGATCTCGTCCAGGTTGAGGGTGCGGTATTTTTTGTACAGACGGACGGCCAGCGCCAGCATCAGGGCGGAAAAGCTGACCGACACCACGATGCCGGTCAGCACCAGGCCGGTGGGGATGGGGTTGATGTAGATCCCCGGGTCCACCGGGCCGGTGGGCGGCACGATGGGGGTGAGATTGCCCTCGATGTAGCCCATGGATGCCAAAAACAGGTACACACCGGTATCAATGATGTTCAGTCCCAGCACCTTTTTGAGCAGATTGCGGGAGAACACCAGCATGGTGAAGCCGATGCCGAACAGGAGCATGGCGGTCAGTTCTTCTAGATTCAGTGTTATATTCAATCCAACCGCCCCCTTGTGAAGATCATATAGAAGGTGTACATCGTGCAGCACACCACCAGACCCACCGCCAGGTTGAGGGGCAGGATCAGGCCGCCGGAGAGAAAATCGCCGGGGGTGCCGGGTCCGATGACCGAATGGACACCGTTAAACTCGTTGCCGGTGAAGAAGGAATAGCTCTTGGACAAACAATAAAAGGACAGAGCGGCGATGGTGATCCCCCGGATGGCGCCGGCGGGGATGACCCGGGCAGCGCGCTCGTCGCCATAGGCCTGGGCGTACAGGATCAGGCCGGTGCCCAGAATGGCACCGCCGGAAAAGCCGCCGCCGGGGGATAGATGGCCGTTGAACAGCACGTACACCCCGAACACCAGGATGACCGGGACCACGATCTTGGCCGCGATACCCACGATGGGGTCGGTGGCATAGGTGAAGGTGGATTTGGCACGGTTGAGGGCCGCCTTGTGGCCCTCCAGCAGCAGCAGCACCGCACAGGTGGCGGTGAACAGCACAAAGGACTCGCCCAGCGTATCAAAGGCACGGTAGTCCAGGATCATACCCGCCACCGTGTTGACCGCGCCGGTCTGGTCCCGGCCTGCACCCACGTAGTGCTCGTACACCTCGTTGGCGGTGGGGGCCTCCTTGTCCGCAAAGCCGGGCAGGAACAGAGCGGTGCTGATGAGAATGGAGCAGATGATCAAGCAGAACACCACCGACAGCACGCCGTAGCCTACTCGTGAGATCTTGATCTCCGTGTTCTCCAGCCGGTGGACGATGCGGATCTTTGTCTTGGTCTCCGGAGGCTGCTGGTCGTGGGTGCCGGCGGGGATGTGCACCACCGGCTCGGCGATCTTTTCGTCAAAGCTTAGTTCGCCCTCGTACCATTGCCGGATTTTTTCGGACAGGTTACGCTTTTTCATGGCCGTTCACCTCTTCCGTTTTCACTTTTGCTTTTTTCTCCTGCTCGTCAAAGTCCCGGTCGATCAGGTGCAGCTTGCGCAGGGTCAGGAAAAACAGCACGCCGTTGACACCGGCGCCCACCGCCGCCTCGGTAATGGCCAGGTCGGGGGAGCGCAGCAGCAGCCACACCACCGCCATCACGATGCTGTAGGAGGTAAAGAGGATGATGGCGGTCATCACCCGTTTGGACAGGGCGGTGGCGATGGCGCACACCACCAGGGACAGCAGCAGCAGGAGACGGAACAGGCTGAGGATATTCTCAAACATCATTCTTCCTCCTTTTGGCTGTCGTCGATGCGGACGTCGCAGTGGTCGCTCAGGTGTTCATCGGTCAGATAGCGGGTCTTCATCAGAATATGAGAGACCACCGGGCTGGTGCACCACAGCATCAGCAGAATAAAAACGAATTTGAAGGACACCACGTTGATGCCACAGGCCAGCACGCACCCGGTGGTGAACAGCATCAGCACCAGCGTGTCGCACATGGCGGCGGCGTGCATACGGTTGAGGGAATAGGACAGACGGAAAGTGCCGAACAGCGAAATAAACAGGGTCACCAGGCCGGCGGCAAAGCAGGCCGCCACCAGGCCGAAACGGATCCATTCCAGCATCACTGATCCCCTCCTTTTTTCTCTTTTTTGAACAGATTGACGTAGATCTTGCTCAGCAGGATCAGCGCAATGCAGCTCAGCAGGGCATAGATGAGCGCCACGTCCGGCAGATAGCTCTCCTCCAGCAGGAGGGTGAGCACGCAGATGACGATGAGCACGATGGTGGTCACCATATTGATGGCCACAAACCGGCCCACGCTGGTCTTGGCGGTGATGGAGCGGATGATGGCCACGAGGATCGCGATGCCCAGGCAGATGCACACCGCCAGGTACAGATACGTATACGCTTTTTCAATCATATCATTTCTCCATCCTTTCCAGCATTTTGACAAAGGAGCTGCTGTCCAGCCCCCGGGAGAAGGCGGTGTCCACGCAGTGGACGGTGAGCCGGTCCTCCTCGATCTCGGTGGTGATGGTGCCGGGGGTGAGGGTGATGGAATTGGCCAGCAGCACCCGGGCAAAGCGGGTGCGCAGCGGCACACGGATGCGCACGATCACCGGATGCAGGGCCATATCCCGCTTCAGTATCAGCCGGCCCATCTGCCAGTTGGCCACCAGGATCTCCTTGACCAGCAGGCAGAAATAGGCCAGCAGCAGAGGCGCCTTTTTCCACATACGCCACTCTGAGCGGAGGGTGTAGCCAAAGGCGCGGCGGGCAAAGGCATAGGCCAGCGCCGCCACCGCCAGGCCCACTATACAGATCTGCAGCATACCGGCGTCGGCTGTAAAACGGCCGCACAGCAGTACCCACAGCAGGAACAGTAAGATAATCATTGCAGGGCTCCTTCCCGTTTGATTTCACACAGCGTCTATTAAAAATAGGAATAGTTGTACATAAGCGTTCTTATCATACTACCATCTATTTGCAAAGTCAACCGAAAAAACAACACAAAAATCGTGCAAATAATTGACAGGTTTTCCAACAAACAAAAAGGTCACATCGGTTGACATATTTCGTGTGTGGCGCTATAATATATATTGAAATTTTATGTATTCATGTCGAAATAGGCAAAAAAGCCTGTGGCGATGTCGATACAGAAGCAGAAAGGTAGGTCAAAAAACATGGCTTTTTCCCTTCGCGGTATTCACGTACCCCACCGAAAAAACACAGCCAACAAGGCGGCTGTGCGGATGCCTGTGCCTCGGATGGTGACGCTGCCCACGGTCATGCACATCGGCAAGCCGGCGATCCCGGTTGTCAAGGTCGGTGACCACGTGGACGTAGGTACCCTCATCGCCGAGCAGGACGGTCTGATCTCCTCTCCCGTCTATGCCAGTGTGTCCGGCACGGTCAAGAAGATTGCAGACGAGATCATCTCCAGCGGTGCCCGTGTGCCCGCCATCACCATCGAGTCGGACGACGCGATGACGGTGGATGCGGCCATCGCACCCCCCGTTGTGAACAGCAAGGAGGAGTTCATCGCGGCGGTGAAAAAGAGTGGCATCGTCGGCCTGGGCGGCGCCGGCTTCCCCACCTACGTTAAGTTTATGACCGACAAGCCGGTGGACACCCTGGTCATCAACGGCGCCGAGTGCGAGCCCTACATCACCAGCGACTCTCTCACCATGGTGGAGAAGGCGGAGGACATCCGTCTGGCCATCGAGACCGCCGACAAGTATATGGGCTTTGACAAGATCATCATCGGCATCGAGAAGAACAAGCCCGAGGCCATTGCCAAGATGAAAGAACTGGCGGCCGCCAACAGCAAGATCCGGGTGGCGGTGCTGCCCTCCATCTATCCCCAGGGCGGCGAAAAGGTGCTGGTCTACCACACCACCGGCAAGCAGATCCGGCTGGGTCAGCTGCCGGCTGACGTGGGCTGCATCGTGTGCAACTCCTCCACCATGGCGGCCATCGGCGCCTATCTCAAGACCGGTATGCCCCTGGTGGAGCGCACCGTCACCGTAGACGGCGGCGCCGTCAAGGAGCCCCAGAACGTGGTGGTGCCGGTGGGCACCGCCGTGGGCGCTGTGTTCGAGTTCTGCGGCGGCTTTACCGCAGACCCGGAGAAGGTCATCTACGGCGGCCCCATGATGGGCGTGTCCGTACCGGACCTGGACGTGCCGGTGCTCAAGCACACCAACGCTCTGGTGGCCTTCAACGCCAAAGAGGTCAAGGCCCCCAAGACCACGGCCTGCATCCGCTGCGGCGCCTGTGTCAACCATTGTCCCTTCGGCATCAATCCCCCCGCCATCGCCAAGGGGCTCAAGAGCGGGGATATGGAGATGGTGATCAAGGCCGGCGCCGAGACCTGTATGGAGTGCGGCTGCTGCGAGTACAGCTGCCCGGCCAACCGTCCCATCGTCCAGAATAACAAGCTGGCCAAAATGGCTCTGCGCGACTATAAAGAAAAGGAGGCTAACGCATAATGGATAAGATGCTTCACGTATCGGTATCTCCCCACATCCACGGCAAAAAATCCACCACCGGCATTATGCTGGACGTGATCCTTGCCCTGCTGCCGGCCTCTGTGGCGGGCGTGCTGCTGTTCGGCCTGAGCGCTCTGTGGGTGATCGCCACCTGCGTCGTCACCGCGGTGGCCTGCGAGGCGCTGTTTAATCTCATCGTCAAAAAAGAGCAGACCGTGGGCGACCTGAGCGCCATCGTGACCGGTCTGCTGCTGGCCCTCAACCTGCCAGCCAACATCCCGCTGTGGCAGGCGGCGGTGGGCACCCTCTTCGCCATCATCGTGGTTAAGTGCATTTTCGGTGGTCTGGGCCACAACGTGGTCAACCCCGCCATCACCGCCCGTGTGTTTATGCTCATCGCCTTTGGCTCCATGACCGCGGCGGTGTTCCCCGCCGGTGTGGACGCCACCGCCGGCGCCACCCCTCTGTCCGTACTGGCTAAGGGCGAGACCGTCCAGCTGATGGATCTGTTCCTGGGCAAGTGCGGCGGCGCCCTGGGCGAGACCAGCGCGCTGGCTCTGCTCATCGGCGGCATCTATCTGCTGGCCCGCCGGGTCATCAGCTGGCACATCCCGGTGTCCTTTATCGGCAGTGCCTTCCTGCTGTCCCTGCTGGTGGAAAAGGGCGATGCCACGGCCGCTCTGGCTTGGATCCTCTCCGGCGGTCTGTTCATTGGCGCCATCTTTATGGCCACCGATTACGTGACCTCTCCCACCACCGCCAAGGGTAAGCTCATCTTCGGTATCGGCGCCGGTGTGATCACCGTGCTGGTCCGTTTCTTCGGTACATATCCCGAGGGCGTTTCCTTCGCCATTCTTCTGATGAATATTGTCAATCCGTACATCGATTCTCTGTGTACGCGTAAAGTGTTTGGAGGGAGCAAGAAATGAAGAATCATATTAAAAGTATTCTCTCTCTGACCGTTATCTGCGCGGTGGTCACCGTGCTGCTGGCGGGCACCAATATGCTGACTGCCCCCATCATCGAGAAAAACCAGGCCGCTGCGGCCAACGAGGCGCTGCTGGTGGTTATGCCGGACGGCACCGACTTTGCGGCGGTGGACCTGACCCAGTACACCCTGCCCTCCTCCGTGCTGGAGGCCTATAGCGAGGCCGGCGGCGGTCACGTGTTCAAGCTCACCGCCAGCGGCTACGGCCCCAACATGATCATCATGTGCGGCGTGGACGCTGCCGGCACCGTCACCGGTGCGGTGTGTCTGTCCAGTAATGAGACCCTGGGTCACGAAAAGACCTATGGCGAGAGCACCAAGGGTGCTACCGCCGAGACCATTGATTCTGTGGCGACCATCTCCGGTGCCACCATGACCACCGAGAACTACCGCAACGCGGTCAAGGATGCCCTCAACAGCGCCATCATTCTGGGCGGCGGCAGCGTGGACATCCGTACCGAAGAGGAGATCCTGGCGGACAACCTGGCGGCGGCTCTGCCGGCGGGTGACACCTTCACCGAGGTGTTTATCCACGAGGCTCTCACCGACGTGTCCGCCGTGTACACCGCCGCCAATGGCGCCGGCTCCGTCTACGTGACCGGCGAGGGCGAGGATGCCCTGTTTGTGGGCGTGGGTGCCGACGGCGTGGTGGTGTCCGACGTGGATGCGGCCATCAAGGCCAACATCGAGGCTCAGGCGGCTGTTCTGGCGGCCTCCACCCTCACCGAGATCGACCTGTCCCAGTATGCGGATATGCCCAAGCAGGTGGATAAGGCCTACAAGACCTCCGGCGGCAATTACGTCATTGAGACCCACGGCTCCGGCTTCGGTATCAACGGCGACCACTACTACAACCCCTCCGGCGAGTACATTTACGTCAAGGTGGCTCTGACCGCCGACGGCAAGGTCATCAACTGCGTCACCCTCGCCCAGAGCGAGACCGACGGCATCGGCTCTGCCTGTGCGGACAAGGAGTTCTACAGCCAGTTCAACGGCAAGGACGAGACCACCTACAAGGACATCGACGCCATCAGCGGTGCGACTCTGACCACCAACGGTTACAAGTCGGCGGTTTCTAAGGCGTTCGAGGCCGTGAAAATTATGGAAGGAGTGGCATAACCAATGAAAAAAGAGAATACTATGTCGGTCCTTCTCAAAGGACTCCTTCGTGAAAACCCTGTATTCGTTCTGATCCTGGGCACCTGTCCCACTCTGGCCACCACCACCACCGTCACCGGTGCCTTCGGTATGGGCCTGGCCACCCTGGCGGTGCTTGTGTGCTCCAACATCGTTATTTCCGCCCTGCGCAAGTTCATTCCCGACACGGTGCGCATCCCCTGCTACATCGTGGTCATCGCCGGCTTTGTGACGGTGGTGCAGATGCTCATCCAGGCCTTCATCCCCGATCTGTACGAGACCTTGGGTGTGTATCTGGCGCTGATCACGGTCAACTGCATCATTCTCGGCCGTGCCGAGATGTTCGCCGGCAAGAATCCCATCGGCCGCTCTGCCCTGGACGGCATCGGTATGGGCCTGGGCTTCACTCTGGCGCTGCTGGCCATGGCCACGGTGCGTGAGGTGCTGGGCGCCGGCACCTTTGCCGGTATGGAGATCCCCTTCCTGGTGGATCACAAGATCGAGCTGATGGCCAAGGCCCCCGGCGGTCTGATGGTCTACGGTATCCTGATCGCGGTGGTCAATAAGATCACCAAGGGCAAGGTTATCAAGAAAAAAGAGTTCTCTTGTGCCGGTTGTCCCGCTGCGGCCGAGTGTGCCGGCGGCTGTGCAGAAGCTGTAAAGGAGGAGCAGTAAGATGGATATTAAAGCATTGGTTATCATTCTTATGTCCTCCGTGTTGGTTGACAACTACGTTCTCAGCCGCTTCCTGGGCATCTGCCCCTTCCTGGGCGTGTCCAAAAAGGTGGACCAGTCGGTGGGTATGGGTCTGTCGGTTATCTTCGTGATGCTGATGGCCACCGCCGTGACCTGGCCCATCCAGACCTACGTGCTGGATAATCTGGGCCTGGGCTACACCCAGACCATCGTGTTCATTCTGGTTATCGCCGCCCTGGTGCAGTTCACCGAGATCTTCCTCAAGAAGAACATTCCGGCCCTGCACAAGAGCCTGGGTGTGTATCTGCCCCTGATCACCACCAACTGCGCGGTGCTGGGTGTGACCATCAACAATATGACCGATGGCTACAATTTCGTAGAGTCCATGGTCAGCTCTCTGGGCTGCGGTCTGGGCTTTTTGCTGGCGATGGTGCTGTTCTCCGGCGTGCGCTCCCGCATCGACGAGAGCGACATCCCGGCCAGCTTTAAGGGCCTGCCCGTGACGCTGATCGCGGCGTCGTTCGTATCCATGGCGTTCTTCGGCTTTGCCGGGATCGTCGAGAATCTGCTGGCGTAAAGGAGGGTGTGACGTATGCCTATTATTATTGCTCTTCTTGTGGTGGCGGCGATCGGTCTGGTGGCCGGTGTGCTGCTGGCATTGGCCTCCCACTTCTTTGCGGTGGAGGAGGACCAGACCGCCAAGGCGGTGCGCGAATGCCTGCCCGGCGCCAACTGCGGAGCCTGCGGCTTTGCGGGCTGTGACGCCTATGCCGAGGCGGTGGCTGAAGGCAAGGCGGCGGCCAATCTGTGTATCCCCGGCGGCCCGGACGTAGCGGCTCAGCTGTCCGATGTGCTGGGTGTTGAGGTCACCGCCGAAAAGCCCCGGGTGGCCTACGTGAACTGCAGTGGCGACTGCAACGCGGTGGGCTGCACCGTGGTGTACGATGGCATCAAGAGCTGCAAGGCGGCCTCGATGCTGTACGGCGGCCCCGAACTGTGCAAATACGGCTGTGTGGGTTGCGGCGACTGTGTGGCCGCCTGCCCGGTGGGCGCCATCGAGGTGGTCAACGAGCTGGCCCGTATCGACCCCGCCACCTGTATCGCCTGCGGCGCCTGCGTCAAGACCTGCCCCAAGGGCATCATCTCCCTGGTGGAGGAGGACGTGGTGGTGGCGGTGGCCTGCAGCAACAAGGAAAAGGGTGCTGTGGCCCGTAAGCACTGTATGAACGCCTGCATCGGCTGTAAAAAGTGCGAAAAGGTCTGTGAGTTTGATGCGGTCAAGGTGATCGACAACCTGGCGGTCATCGACTATTCCAAGTGCAGCCATTGCTGCAAGTGCGCTGAGGCCTGTCCCACCGGCCGTCTGATGGTGGTGGATCTGGCGGGCGCAAAGGTATGAGCCATCGGCAGAACACCTCTGCAGACCAAAAAAGGAAAACTCGAAACGACATAATCCTTGCCGCCGTTATAGTTGTTATAGCGGCGGCAGGCCTTATGCTGTGGCGGTTTAACCGGGCAGAGGGCGTGTCTGTGGCTGTCAACATCGACGGCGTACAGACGGCGGTGTATCCGCTGGCAGAGGACCGGGAGGTGGTCATCACCACCGGCGATAACGATGAGCACCGGAATGTGCTGGTCATCGAGGACGGCAAGGCATATATTAAAGAGGCGGATTGCCCCGACGAGATCTGCGTCCAGACCCGGGCGGCTGCCTACGTGGGGGAGACCATCGTGTGTCTGCCCCACAAGCTGGTCATAGAGATCACCGCCGCCGGCGCCGACCCGGACCTGGATATGACCGTGTGATAAAAACCGTTTCGGAGGGTGCTATGAAAAAAGAAAAGATCACCCGTATGGCGGTGCTGGGTCTGCTCACCACCATGGCCCTGATCCTCTCGTACGTAGAGTCGCTGCTGCCGCCCATCTGGGCAGCGGTGCCGGGCATCAAGATCGGCCTGCCCAACATCATCATCATTCTGCTGCTGTATAAGTCCGGATATAAGGCCGCCGCCACGGTGTCCTTTATCCGCGTATTTCTGGTGGCGCTGCTGTTCGGCAGCATGATGACCTTTGCCTACAGTCTGGCCGGCGCCGTGCTGAGCCTGACGCTGATGGCGCTGTGCAAGCGATTTAACCTATTCTCCCCTGTGGGCGTGAGCATCGTGGGTGGTGTCACTCATAATCTGGGTCAGATCCTAGTGGCCATCGCCCTGTTTGATACGGTGCAGCTGGGCTATTATATGATCGTGCTGGCGGTCACCGGTACCGTGGCGGGCGTTTTCATCGGTCTGGCGGGCTCTCTTTTGCTGCGGCGATTGGAAAAATTCAACATATAAAATGAAGGAAAACTGTTTTTATCCACCTACCCAATGAAATCGCAAGAATGTATTGACAAAGCTGTATTTTTATGGGATAATCAACAGGTAAATTGGAGGGGTGCGGAATACGTGCGCCTCGATTTAACAAAAATTTAACAACCAAGGAGAAGATTGCTATGAAAAAGATTCTCAGCGTAGTTCTCGTGGCCGTTATGCTGTGCACGTTTGTTGCCGCTACCGGCTGTGGTGAAAAGCCCGCCGCGACCCTGAAGTTCGGTCTGGGTGTTTCTGCCAACTATGGCGCTACCACCGATGCCGAGGGCGACACCAACGGCGCCGGCGAGTTCAACACCACCGGTGTGGCTGTTCTGCTGGATGCCGAGGGCAAGATCGTGAAGATCGACGTGGACACCGCCCAGATCAAGACTGCCTGGACCTCTGAGGGTAAAGTGGTTGCCACCACCGAGCTCAGAACCAAGTACGAGAAGGGCACCGACTACAACATGGCCGCCTTCGGCAAGAAGCACGACGGCGGCGAGGGCAAGCCCCTGGAGTGGTTCGAGCAGGCCGACGCCTTCATGAAGACCGTTACCGGCAAGACCCTGGCTGAGGCCAAGGCTTACATGGCCGCTGACCAGTATGCCACCGGTGACCTGGCTACTGCCGGCTGCACCATCAAGGTTGGCGAGTTCATGACCGCTCTGGAGAAGGCTGTTGCCAACGCCAAGGATTCTGCTGCTACCGCCGCTGACTCCCTGAACGTGGCTCTGGTTTCTGCCAACTCTCACTCCAGCAAGGATGCTGCCGAGGATGCGGACGGTGTTGCTCAGATCGACACCACCATCGTGGCCGCTGTTGTCAACGCTGAGGGCAAGGTCGTTGTCGCCGACACCGACTGCACCCAGGGCAAGATGAGCTTCAACGCCACCGGCGCTGCTACTCTGGACATCACCACTGCCGTGAAGACCAAGCTGGAGCTGGGCGATGATTACAACATGGCCAAGTTTGGTCAGAAGCACGACGGCAGCGAGGGCCAGCCCCTGGAGTGGTACGCTCAGGCCGCTGAGTTCAACAAGGCCATCGTTGGCAAGACCGCTTCCGAGTTTGCCGCTCTGGCTGCTGAGGACGGCTACGCCACCGGCGATCTGGCTACCGCCGGCTGCACCATGGCTGTTGGCGATATGATCGCCGCCGCTGTGAAGGCTGCTACCGTTGCCTGATCATCTGACGGATTAAAAAAGGCGGGGATGTTGTTTGCGCAACATCCCCGTTTTTTATAGCACAAAACAGGAGGTATGGAAATGAAACGGGTCATAGCGTTTTGCCTGTGCGTGGTGCTGGCTTTATCCTGTACCGCCTGCCACAAGGCACCCGAAAAAACCAAATACAGCGCCTATTACTTCGATTATTTCGATACCGCCACCACCATCATCGGATACACGGAATCGAAGGAGGCCTTTGACGCCACCTGCGCCGAGATCGTAGCGCTGTTGGAGGAATACCACCGGCTGTACACCATCTACAACCGCTTTGAGGGGCTGACCAACCTGGTGACGGTCAACGACCTGTCCGACGGGGCGCACAAGGCGGTCACGGTGGACCGGAAGATACTGGATATGCTGCGGTTCGCCAAAGAGATGCACCAAAAGACCGACGGCTACGTGAACGTGGCCATGGGCAGCGTGCTGAAGATCTGGCACAACTACCGCAACGCGGGCATCGATGACCCCTCCACCGCCGTCCTGCCGCCTATGGACAAGCTGACCGCGGCGGCAGAGCATACGGACATCAACGACCTTATCTTGGACGAGCAAGCTGGCACCGTGTACCTGGCAGACCCCCAGATGCTTTTGGATGTGGGCGCCATTGCCAAGGGCTATGCCGTGGAGGCGGTGGCCCGCTATCTGGAGGATAAGGGTGTCACCGGCTATCTGCTCAACGTGGGCGGCAACGTGCGCACCCTGGGTATGGCCGGCGATGAGGACAAGCCCTGGAACGTGGGCATCGAAAACCCGGACCGGGAGGATACGGACAAGCCCTATATCGAGTATCTGCATCTGTCCGGCCAGTCCCTGGTCACCAGCGGCTCCTATCAGCGCTATTACGAGGTGGACGGCATCCGTTATCACCACATCATCGACCCGGACACCCTGATGCCCGGCACCAACTATCGGTCGGTGTCGGTACTGACCGGCGATTCCGGCCTGGCGGACGCCTTTTCCACGGCGCTGTTTCTGATGCCCTATGAGCAGGGCAAGGCGCTGGTGGAATCCACCCAGGGGGTGGAGGCCATGTGGGTGATGCCGGACGGCGAGCAGCGCTATTCCGCCGGCTTTAAGGCCTATACCTATGTTCCCGAGAATTGAATGATAAAAGAGAAAGCCACTGGTACCGTGGAGTGACTGGCCCACTATTGCCACACCGTGATCGCGGCTGTGCTGGAATTGCAGCCGGACGTGTGAGGAATATAAGAATATAATCCCCTTCCGGATTCAACCGGAAGGGGATTTCGTTTTACACGTTGCCTATTTCCAAGGCCATATAACCTTCATCTATATGGGATGCTGCCCAGTTGTATTTTTCTTGGAAGAACCAACGCAGAGCATAAATAGTCGTTACGTCATCCAACAAAAAGCTTTCTCCTTTTCCCTGGTACAGGACACTCCCTCCGGGGGCGGCCATAATATACAGTTCAGAAGGATCCTCTGCATTGTACATTTGTTGATGTGCTGTATCGAGTATAGCCTTTTTGTTTTGGTACGTTACCTCCGCAAGGGTATCGCTTTTCCACGTGACCTTTGCGCCAAGTTCTCTCAGAATCGGCACAAAAGGTACCAGCATAAGATCCGAATTCTCATGATAGAGATCTTTGCAATACACCATCCATTCACCTTCCGGCAGTTCTTTCCCCAAGACTACCAGTGTACCGTTTTCCACCGGGGATCTCTTATGGTCAGGGTCCAGCGTCTCCCAATCCGTCGTATCCGCCGTAGTCGAGGCGGTCGTCCGGGTGGTGCTCGCGGTGGTCGTCGTGGTGGTAGTCGTGGTTGTGGATGTTGATGTACTCTTTTTCCCCCAAATCATATCCTGTCCATAATAATAGTCTGCGCCATGTTCAACGTGGTATAGCTCTCCATCCACCTCAACGGCGCTCAATCCTTTTTTAATGATTGTGCCATCTGAATATTCTATTTCCACATAATACGTGTTCGCTCCATTCAGATGAAGGGGATCATCCACTCTTTCTTTAATTGTAAACGTTCCAAGCCAATTTAAAACCTCTGCCTTATCTTCGGCAGGAACGTCCCTTACCTTTACCGCACCATAATGACTATAAAAAGTAATACGGCGAACGTTTTCCGTATTGAATACGATTACATCAGGAACAACGTTATTCTCGGTTGTAGTGGCCGTACTTACCGTAGTTGTGGTCGTACTCGCCGTAGTGGTGGTCGCGGTCGTAGTGGTCGGCTTTGTGGTTGTGGTCGTGGCGGTCTCGTCCCGGTATACGTAGGGATGGTACCGGTCTGAATCGGGTTCTCTATCCACAGCCTGCAAAGTGCGGTCTGCAGGTGAGTTCTTATATATATACAGACACAGATTTCGCGGGATCGCCGTCAGAGTATCGTCCTCCAGCTCCACCGTTTTGGTAAGATACAGGTTTTGTAGCTGAGGATGATACCCAAAGGCGTCGTTGGTGATCTGCTTCACAAACTCCGGCACGTAAAAACTCTCCTGCTTTTTCCCCTCGGGATAGGAGATCAGCGTTTCGCCGGTGATGTCGTACAGCACGCCGTCCACCGTCTTATACGCCGGGTTTCCGGCGGCCACCTGAACCTCCGGCAGACAGGATGCCCGCCAAAACGGATTGGTGGCAATCTCCGTCACCGTGGAGGGGATCACCGCCCTGCGCAAATTGTAGCACCGATAAAAGCTGCTGCCGTTGATGCGCTTGAGTCCCTCGGGCAGGGTGATGGACAAGGCGGTTGTGCGTTGATAGAAAGCATAATTTCCCAAGGCCACCACGGGCAGTCCGTCCAACCGAGCCGGCAGCACAATGTGGGTCTGTTCGCTCAAACACTGGACGATCTCAATGCCGTCGCGCACCTTTTTGTAAACAAAATCGCCGCTAAGATATTCTCCGTCCGATGGCGTATACGAATAAATAGTATCCTCAGTCAATGCGTAGATCAGCATGGGATCGTCCTCTACCGGCTGTCCGTCGTATCCCACCACAATTGTGGTGCCCTTGAGTGCGGCATTACCCACCAGATGCTTGACCGATACCTTGACCGTATCTCCCAGCTCCCGGTCGGATTCGGTCACCTTGAGCAGATAGTAGTTGCCCTCATTGTTCCATTCCAGCACCTCGCCGGTGACGGTGGCCTGCACCGCCGCGGGGGACACGCACCACCGCATCAAAAGATCGAGGGTGGTTAGATCCGTGTCGGTAAAGGTTGCCACACGGCTGCCGTCGTACAACGTCATGCCGGTTAGGTCGATGTAATACTTTTTGTCGTCCTGCAGACAGAAATAGCCGTCGTACCGCCAGGTGCGATCCAGCAGCACATCGTCCATCCACTGCAGACGATCCACTATCTCCTGCAGTTGCTGCCGATAGCCATCCTCCAGCGCATAGCGGGGCATCTCGATGGCCGTGCTCATATCCCATACCGGTTGGGTGTAGGTGACACAATAGTATTCCTCCGGGATGGCGGTAGAGCTACCCGACGTTTCGTCGTATTCCACCTCGTAAAACGCCAGCTCCTCCAGATAGGGGCTTTCCTTTTGTCCGGACATATCGCACCGGATGGCGTAGTGGCGCAGCACCCCCTTATCGTCCCGATAGGAGATGGCCCGGTTGACGGTGGCGTCGTTGACATAGGTGGCCAGAGCCAGCGTATCCTCCGGGGTCAGCGCGTCCAGGGTGTACAGCGTCTGCTGGACCCGATAGAGGGTGTTGCTTGATATGGTATCCGAATCCGTGAGGGCCAGCAGCCGCAGGTCGGTGACCGTCCGGCTGGTTTGGATAAGCAGGGTGTAGTTTTGCTCCGGCACGGTGGTATCCGTAAACCGGATGCTGTCCGCGGGGGCTTCTCCCACGCGCAGGCTCAGCTCGTTGGCGCTTTCATAGTAGTATCCTTCGCCCAGGCTGCTGTCCATCCGCCAGCCGTCCCTGGTCTTGACCAGGGTAGGGGTGTAGATAAAGGCGTCGTCCAAATCAACAAACTGCGTGTTCATCTCCACCGTCACCGAGTTCCGGGTACGCCCCACGATGCGGGCGGTGTCATAGAGGTAGGTGGTGGAAAACCCATAGCCGCCGGAGTATATATTCACATACAGTTTTCCGTCGTATTCCAAAAACTCCGGAGCATTGTCCGGGGAATCATAGGGATGATCCAGATATTTGAAAAACAGCGTTTCGGCGGCCTCTTCGGTCATCACCGCCAGTATCATATCCCGGATATCCTGTATGCTGGAGAACCGCTCATCGGTGGACAGCCAAAAATTCTCGTCCAGAGGGTGGGGCTGGGAGGAGTCCGCCTTTGGCATTTCATCGGCAAACATAAATTCCAGCTCGATCTGCCGCTCCACCAGGTCTGCCAGCAGCTCCTGGGCCTGGGCGTCGGTGAGTTTGGAAGCGCTTACATCCCCGTAAAGTCCGTCGCTTTTCTTGGGGTTGGGCAAAAAGCACACCGCCACGGCGATGCTGGCCACAATGGCGGTCAGCAGCAGCCAGAAGGCCGGCTTTTTGTAATTGAGCACCGATTTAATGCGTTGCTTGACCCCCACCTCGCCAAAGGCCAGGGGGCAGGCCAGGATCATGCGCCGCTGCATGCTGCAGGCCACCAGCGCCTCGGAATAGCCCACCTTGGCGGCAGAGGACATATCCTTGACCACCTTTTCGTCGCAGGCCATCTCGATATCCCGACACAGCAGTATGTAGCCAACCCAAATAATGGGGTTGAACCAGTATACCGACAGCAGCAAAAAGCCCAGGGGCTTCCACCAGTGGTCCCGGCGGGCCAGGTGAGCCCTTTCGTGGCGGAGGATGTACCCCACCTGATCCTCCGGCATGCCGGAGGGGATGTAGATGCGCGGCCGGAATATGCCCAGAATAAAGGGATAGGCGATGGCGTCGCAATAGTATACGTTTTCTTCCCGGCGCAGAGAGGCCCGCACCTTGACATACAGCCGCAGGTAAGAGAACAGGCTGTACAGCAGCATCAGCCCGATACCCGCCACCCACACGATGGACACCACGTCGAGAAGGGTCTGCATGGGTGTGGCGCCGGTGTTTTCTACCGGCGGGGAAAAGGTCTCGGAGATGATGGGGTTGACCGTCTCGTTGATCACCGGGATGCCGGTGTCGATGGCCGGCGTGTCGGTGACGGCGATGTCCGGCGGGATGGGCTCGGCGCTGGGGATGAGGCTCAGGGCACTCTCCAGGGAAAAGGGCAGGATCAGCCGCAGGGCCACCACGCCCCACAACAGGCAGGGGATCCACCGGGGCGCTTTTTTGAGCACCAGGCGCAGCAACAGCACCGCCAGGATCATCCAGCTGGCGGTGAGGCTCATATTCATGAGGTGCAGGAACAGATCAGTCATGGTGGTTCTCCTCAAAGGCAGCGATCATCCGTTTGATGTCCTCCAGGTCCTTGGCAGAGGGCTTTTTGCGGGTGGTGAAGGCGGCGATGAACGCCGGCAGCGACCCGCAGAAGGTGTTGTCTACAAACTGCTCGCTCTGGATGGCGTAGAATTCCTCCCGGGTGATGAGCACGGTGACGGTGCTGTTCTCGGTGTGGAAGATGCCCCGCTCGCACAGCTTTTTGAGCACGGTGTAGGTGGTGGTGCGCTTCCAGTTGAGCTCGGCCTCGCACAGGGCCACCAGCTCCTTGGTGGTCAGGGGGGCACGCTCCCACACGATGTCGGCAAACCGGGCCTCCACCAGGCCTAATTTAATTTCGTTCATATACGTTTACCTCCATTTGTTTTAGATTGGGGTATTGTCTTCGTCTCCAGTCTATCATTGATAGACATATTTGTCAAGAGGGATTTTTGATCTCTGTGATCGGACGAAAAAGAGGCGGATACCGGTGCCGGTATCCGCCTCTCGCCAATATGTTTGTTTTACAGGTTAAAGAACAGCGCCCCGAAATAGGTGACGGTGTTCTGTCCGTTGATGTAGTGCATCCCGGCCAGCTCCGCCAGCTGGGATACCTGGATGCCGTAGGCCTCCAGAGAGGGGATGGCCTGATCCGGAAACCGGCAGGGTTTATCCTCCTGCCGGGCGCAGACGGGGCAGACGTGGCAGCCGCCGGCCCCCAGATGCAGGTGCCGGGAAAAGGGCTCCTGTTTATAGGCCTGCTTGAGGGCGGCGGTCAGCCGATTGTGCGCCTGGGCGGCGGCCGCCATCCCCTCGATGTCAAAGCTGTCCTCCAGCTGCCCCACGGTCTGGTACACCAGGGCGTGGTCATAGGTGCGCAGCTCCGCCATCAGCGTGTGGATATCCCCCACATCCGGCGGGCACATCCAGCAGGTGCTGTATTTGCCGCAGGTGTTGGCCGCGCACATATCCCGGTAGATGGGGTCCAGCTCGATGGCGTCCACCTCCACCACCCCAGCCCGGTAGGCGCCCCGGTCCAGGGCGGTTTGCACCAGTCGATCAAACGTAGCCGCTTTGTTTTCCACAAAACTCATTCCTTCCTCGTGCCTGTCAGAACAGTTTGATGTTGTGGTCGGCGACAAAGCCCTTGAGGAAAAACACGTAGAACAGCACCAGCCCCACCGACAGGGCGGTGAGCACCCCCACCAGCACGTAGTGCGCCGGCTTAAGTTTTAGTATCGGTTTCTCCGGCAGCAGACGCAGCCGATAGAGGGCGGGGGACAGCGCCCCCAGCACCACCGCAATGAGGATGGCCTCCACCGGGAACATCACCAGATTCTTGACGATGCGGGTGAGGTTGATGAGGTTATAGGCTTGGGCCTTTTCCACACCATAGAACACCAGATAATACCACTTCATAATCAACGAGGTCAGGACCACGTTGCTGACCATATTGACCGCAAACTTGGCGGTCATGGCCCGTCCCACCGTCAGCCGACGTCGCCAGAAGAACAGGCCGAAGATGAAGGAGCTGCTCATATCGGACAGCATAAAGGGCAGAAAATAGGGACCGTCCGGGTGGAGCAGATACCCCAACGGGTCGCTGACCATGGCGCCCACCACCCCCACGACCGGGCCGTAGACCATAGCGCCCACGGAATTGAACAGCGCCGCCACGTTGATATTCAGGCCCGGCGCCAGGGGGATCTCCAGCATCTTGCAGATGGCCCGCAAGGCCACGATCATGGCCGCCAGCGCCAGCATACGGATGCTTTTGAGATTGGCGGCCGCCTCTTTCCAATAGGCGGCGGAGAAGATCGACGGTGCGGTCAGGGGGGACTTACATTCGGACATAAAAATAACCTCCTTTTCTGTACAGAATAGCCCGGGGCTGTATACAGAAAAAAGAGGCCTTTTCTCGGTATGTCACAGCGGGATGCAACCCACAAACCGCAAGGGGACGCGCCCCTTTTCGTCCCGCCGACAACTCCCCGTTCGGCAGGCACTTTACGCTTGTGGATTTACTCTGTAGCTTGAGTGGTATTGTACCACAGCCGGAAGAAAATGTAAAGAGAAAAAGAAAAAAGGCGGAGCGATCCGCCTTTTTCGCTTGCCTATCCGTTGATGGAGCCGTCCCACAGCTTCAGATCTGCGATGTATCGGCTGTCCACCGCCGGCACGTAGTAGGTGGCAAAGGATTTTATGCCCGGCAGATCGTCATCAAGATAGGCGGACTCCGGTTCTTCTACGTAGAATTTGTAGTAGGGTACGAAGGTGGAAAACCAGGGAGCCGTGTGATAGGTAAGCTCCACCTTTTTTATAGTATCCGTTCCCGGGAACGGATCGATGGTGCTGGATACGTAATACCCTTTCTCCAACAGTGCTTGCGCCTTTTTCACGGAGATGATGGGGTATTCTCCGATCACCTGGGACAGGTCGTATCGGTCAAAAGAGATGCCCATCTGCCCATCACCCCAGTCGCCGAGGCGAACTTTGTGGAATGCGTGATTGAGCAGAACTCCAATGGGATCTTTGACCTGATCATAGATCGCCACGGTCGTCCAAGATTGTTCACCATAGATCGTGTAGTCGCCGTTGGCTATCTCGATATACGGGTTTTCCACTCCAATAACGTCCCGATATTCCTTAAGCAGATATTGAGCGGAGCGGTATAGCTCGTCATAGGAGGCATAGGGGTCCAGCGTATAGTCCTCCGGCATCGCCGTGAGAATAATCAGACGGTCACTTGTACAGGATACCGTATACCGGTCGTCGGACAGATAATAGCCGTAAAATGCACTGTATTGGAATTCCGGTGCCGAGGTATCCATACCCAGCAGGGCGGCCTTTTCCAGAATCGCCTGCTTCATGGCGGCTTCTTCCTCGAAGAAAGAAGTGGGATCATCGGCGTGGTGCAACTCGACGCCCCGGCTGTTGTCGTATACCGGCAGGGTACGGATGCGGCTGTTCGGAGTCCAGGGGGTGTGGAAATTCATCTCTTCAAAGGAATAGGCGAGATAGGCCTCCCGGCCCATAGCCCCCTCGGTGTCTTCGGGGATGGTGAGCATCGGCAGGTCGGGATAGGAATAGCGATTATAGCGGGCGGCGCCGCCCCCCACCAGCAGGGCCACGCAGGCAGCCACGGCACACACCCGCAGCCAGAGGGTCTTGCCGGCTTTGCGCCGGACTGCCTCGGTCACATAGGCGTCGTCTATCTGGCCGATGGCGTGGAGCAATCGGTTGTTTTTCATAAGGACACACCTTCTTCTTGTAAAAAGTTTTTGAGCTTCTCCCGGGTGCGGAACAGGGTCACCGCCACGTTCTCCCGGCTGATACCCTGCCTGGCGGCGATCTCCTCCAGGGAATAGGCGTGCCAATACCGCAGCACGAACAGGCTCCGGGTGCGGGGGTGCAGAGAGCCGAGAAACCGGTCCAGCAGGTCCTTGAGCAGCACGTCTTCGGCCACCGGGGAGCCGCTGTCGGGGACACATTCCTGCAGTTCGTCCAGCAGCAGCGGGATCTGTCCGTGCCCCCGTTTGTCGGTGTGGCGCTGCTCGTACCGGTTGAGGGAGAGATTGCGGGTGATGCGGGCGAGAAAGGCGGAAAGACGCTGGGGTCGGCTGGGCGGGATGGCGTCCCAGGTGCGCAGATAGGTGTCGTTGACGCACTCCTCCGCGTCCTCCCGGCTTTGCAGGATGTTGTGGGCGATGCGGTAGCAATAGGCGCCGTACTTTTTGGCGGTCTCCGCAATAGCCCGCTGGGAGCGCTCCCAGTATAAGGTCACGATCTTGCTGTCTTCCATATTCTCACTCCTTTTTTGAAGGTCCTTCACCCTTATAGACAGGAAAAAGTTGCTGCATATTACACGGGAAAAAGAAAAAAGGCGACCGAGAGAGACACTTCGTAAAGAAGTTGTCTCTCTCGGCTTTTATCCTCACAAAACAAATGACATTTTGCACAAGGATGGTGAAAGTGTCATAGTGGGTTACATACTTTGAGAAAGGTAATACTTGCCGAAAAAATAAAATTTCTTTTTCGGTTGGTTAAGTTATATTGCAAACTGATGTTTGCAGTAATATTTTTGCCAAAAGGCAAAAGTGATATGAAAACCTTTCGGTTTTCGTGATATTATATTCGCCGTTTAACTGTCCGAAGGACAATATCACTAGCGTTAGCTAATATCACTGCGAAGCAATATAACTCGCCGTAAGGCGAATATAACTGAGGCGCACTTCCTTACGGAGTGCGCCTCGACGTCGCCTTTTTTCATTGAAAGCTGATATCCAACAGGCCACGGGCGTCGTCCCAGCGGCCGTTTTCGGTGGCGGCCCCCAAAACGATGGCGATGCTGGTGCGCCCGCCACGGGTAGCGCAGGCGGCCAGACAGCGGCCGGCCTCGTCGGTGGAGCCGGTCTTGAGGCCGAAGGCCCCCTCGTAATAATAGGCGTTGTCCGGCAGCACCAGCCGGTTGGAGTTGTGCCAGGTGGCAGTCTGCCCGGTCAGCAGGGTCACCTTGGCGCTGGGCTGGGATACCACCTGAGCAATGAGGGGGTGGTCGATGGCCTCTATGGCGATCTTCAGCATATCCGCCGCGGTGGTGTAGTGGCTATCCTCGTGGTAGCCGTCGGGGTTGACAAAGCTGGTGCCGGTACAGCCCAGCTCCGTGGCCTTGTTGTTCATGGCCTCGCAGAATTTGCTGACGGCTGCATACCGGTCCAGGTCGGGGTCGTCGGCCAGGATGCGGCCGATGTGTACCGCCGCCACGTAGGCGGCGTCGTTGCCAGAGGGGAGTAGCATGGCCTGCAAGAGCTGGGTGAGGTTCATCTTGGTGCCGGCGGTGAGATAGGCCCGGCTGGAGCCGGCGGCGATCATATTCACCTCGTTGCCCACGGTGATGACCGTGTCGGGGTCGGCGTTCTCTACCGCGATGATGGCGGTCATCAGCTTGGTCAGGCTGGCGGGGTAGCACCGCTGGTCGGCGTTTTTGCTGTACAGCATCTCGCTGCCGGTCACGTCGTACAGCACCACGTAGGGTGAGTAGGTGTTGCGGTCGATGAATTCCTTGGGCAGCACCCGGCGGGGGGTCTCCGGGACCGGCTGATCGTCCGGGGACTGCTGCTGGCTGCTGTCCTGGGGCGGCTCCTGCTGGCTGAGGGTCCAGGCTACCAGCCCCACCGCCAGCACCGCCGTGATCAGGCAGGTGAGCAGCAGCGGCAGCAGATTCCGCCGTTTTTTCCGTTTTCGAAAGATTGCCTTTCCCATCCGTTACGCCATCCTTTTGCTTATTCACCATTATTCTACACCATTCTACCTGAAAATGCAAAGGTTTTTTACCCCACGGTAACTCCCGTGTAGTAGTATTCCAATATTTCTTTATAGGAATACCCCTGCCGGGCCAGATAGTCGGCGCCGTATTGGCTCATACCCACCCCGTGGCCGTAGCCGTGGACGGTGATGGTGAAGGTGCCGTCCTTATACTCCACCGTAAAGGCGGCGGAGCGCAGCCCCAGCAGCTGCCGCACCCGGGTACCGGGCAGGGTGGTGTCTCCGATGGGTTGGGCCTCCACCGTGCCGGCCTCGGACAGGGTGGGCTGGCCGAACCAGGTGCCCGGGTCCTCGCCCAGGGTGACGGCGGGCTGCACGTCCCCCAGGGCGGCCCGCACCTGCTCGGCGGTGAGGGTGCACACCGCCTCGTACCCCGGCGCCAGCCGGTCGCCGGGGCTGGCAACCGCCTGGAGATAGGGGATGTCTGCCCCCCACACCACCCGGGCGGACTCGGTGCAGCCGCTGCTGATGGAGTGGTAGCAGGCGTCGATGAGTGTCCCGCTGTGGGTGATGGTCTGGGCCGCCACCGCGTCGATGGCCTGGCAGACCTTTTCGTAGTAGGCGTCGTATTGGCTGCCCCAGCGCTCCCGGAGTTTTTCCTCGGTATAGGCGGCGGGAAAATCCTCCTTGGGGGTGATAAAATCCGCCCCCTGCAGGGCTTCGTCCGGCTTGTCGGCCTGCATCTGCCGCCGCCGGGCATAGTAGGTATAGGCCGCCACCGCCTGGGCCTTCAGCGCCTCGGTGTGGTAGGTGGGGCTCATCTCCATGGCCAGGGTGCGGACGAGGAATTCCCGCTCCTCCAGAGTCACCACCTCGGTGCCGCACAGCATCCGGAATTGCCCCGTCAGCGGGTCGGGCTGTGAAGTATCTGCGGAGGTGTCGGGGGCAGGATTGCTCTGGTCCGCCGGGGGCGGATCGGACTCGGTGGGGGTGGTGTCGGCAGCCGCCTGCCGGGGCAGAGCGGGCAGGGGGAGCAGCAACAGCAGCGCCGCCATCGTTAATAATAGCAGACTATAGCCTTTCATGGGGTACATCCTTTCTGCGTGGGCCGCCCTTTGGGGCGGTTTGTCTTGACTTTGTTGGAAAAAGAGGGTATAGTATAGGATGGATTTTACAGTGGGGTTTGTCCACTTAACCCATATATACGCCGGCGGAGGTCTGAATATGCCGCGGCGCAGAAAGGCGGAACGAAAGACCATGAGAAAGATCAATAGTGATACAGCCCTTCCCCTGATGCGGGGGATGATGTGGCTGGGCGTGCTGGCCACGGTGGCCACGGTGCTGCTGCGGGTGTGGCTCACCCCGGCGGAGCGGGATTGGGACACCGGCCTGTTCTCTGCCAACCATCTGGTCATCGGCGTGATGCTGGCGGTGCTGGCGGTGCTGTTTGTCCTGAGCTGCCTGGTGCGCCGGGACCGGCAGGAGATCGCCGGCCGGGCCTCTATGCCCACGGCGGTGGTGCTGCTGGGCGCCGGCACGGTGCTGGTGGTGACCGGGGTGGTCGGCCTGATCGGGCTGATGCAGAACAACTCCCCCTCTGCCGCGCATGAGAGTGTGCTGGTCAAGGTGCTGGGGCTGATGGAGACCCTGTTTGCGCTGCTGGGCGGCGTGGCCCTCGTCCGTATGGGTCTGACGCTGGTATCCGAGGGTGCTACCCGCCGGGGAATGGCCCAATGGGGCGCCCTGGCGCCGGTGCTGTGGATGTGGTTCCGGCTGGCCGCCTACGAGGCCTCCTACGCCAGCACGGTGCGGGTATCCAACAGCTTTTTCTACTTCGTGATGTTCATCCTGGAGATGCTGTTTTTGTTCAAGTTGGCCCGGTACGTGACCGGCGTGGGCAAGGTCCAGGCGGGCACGTTCTTGTTCTATTCCATGGGCACGGCGCTGTTCGCTGTGTCGGCACCCATCGTGCGGGTGTGTATGTACCTGCTGCAGGACAGCGAGGCCTATTTGGCCAGCCGGCAGGCAGGTGCGGCGGACTTTGCAGTGGGCGTATTGGCTCTGACGGTGGGCGTCTCGCTGGTGCACAGCGCCGCCCACCCGGTTCAGGTGGAGGAGTCGGAGGGATCCGAGGCGTCTGCCTCCTCTGACGAGGTCAGCGCCGAGTAAATCCCCGCGTAAAAGCCGCTCCACACCGGGGATAGCGTGTCCTGGAGTAGATCCTGTTCGGTGGGGCAGCAGTACAGCCGCACCCCGGGCGGCGGCTCCTGCACGCACCCACAGGTAAAGCTTACGGTATTTTCACACAGCACCAGACTGCCGTCGTGCAGTCTGGTGCATTCTTTTACCATCGTCAGGGTATCCGGGGTGGCAAAGGGTGCGGCGGCGGTCACCGCCACCGCTAGGCTGCTGCGCTGCTCCTGCAGCCGCACCCAGACGGGCTGGCGGGGGGCGGCGACACAGGCGCTGCGCAGCAGGTCCACCAGGGCGATGCTCAGCAGCCGGGGGTGCAGCAGAGTGTCCCACCCGATGGCGGTCTCCTTGGCCGGAAAGAGCAGCAGCGGCTGCCCCAGACCGGCCCCCAGCCGCTGGGCGGCGGACAGCAGCGCCTGCAGCAAGGGCGCCGGATTGCCCCACACCAGCGGCCGACCGGACCCGGCAGCCTGCAGCACCTCCTGCCGCTCCAGCTGTCCCAGACGGGCCAGCTGGCGCAGGTATTCCCGGCGCTGCCCGGCAGTTTGCTCGGCCAGGGGCGGCATGGATAGAAAGTAGGTGGCCAGCTGCTCCCGCAGAGCCCCCTCGGTGGGCGGGGCGGTGTCGGCCGGCGGTTGATTCACGGACATAAGAGCCTCCTTTTTATTCATTGTACCCAGTGTTGCGGATGGAAAAGCGGCGACTTTGTTCAAATCTCCAAAAGTGCCGGAAATTGGTTAAAAAATAAACAAACATCTTGCATTTTTCAGGAAATTGAGGTAAAATAATCCCAGACTAAAAATATTGGAGGTATTTATCATGGCTGTTAAAGTTGCAATCAATGGTTTTGGCCGTATCGGCCGTCTGGCGTTCCGTCAGATGTTTGGTGCTGAGGGTTACGAGCTGGTCGCTATCAACGACCTGACCAAGCCCAGCATGCTGGCTCACCTGCTGAAGTATGACACCGCTCAGGGCCGTTACGACGGTCACACTGTGGTCGCCGACGATGAGGCCGGCACCATCACTGTGGACGGCAAGGTTCTGAAGATCTATGCCGAGAAGAACGCCGCCGATCTCCCCTGGGGCGAGCTGGGCGTTGAGGTCGTTCTGGAGTGCACCGGCTTCTACTGCTCCAAGGAGAAGAGCCAGGCTCACATCGACGCCGGCGC
>JAFQKB010000078.1 GCA_017397125.1 Clostridia bacterium
AGCCACCAACAGCACCCGGCGTGCGGACATGATGCCGCCCATGCCCATAGTCAGGGCCTGCCGGGGCACATCATCCGCGCTGGCGAAGAAGCGGGCGTTGGCGTCGATGGTGCTCTGGGTCAGATCCACCACGTGGGTCTCCTTGATAAAGCGGTCATCCGGCTCATTGAAGCCAATGTGCCCGTTGTGTCCGATGCCCAGAAGCTGAAGGTCAATCCCGCCCAGCTCCCGGATGCGTTCATCATACCGGGCGCACTCGGCGGCAGAGTCCTCCGCCAGCCCGTCCGGCACAAAGGTATTCTCCCGCAGAATATCCACGTGGTCAAAGAGGTTGCTCTGCATAAAATAGCGGTAACTCTGATCGTTGGAGCCATCCAGCCCCACGTACTCGTCCAGATTGACGCTGGTAACGGTGGAAAAATCGATCTTGCCGGCGGCGTTATCCGCAATCAGCCGCTTGTAGGTGCCCACGGGAGAGGAGCCGGTGGCCAGACCCAGCACGCAGTCCGGTTTAACAAGGATCTGGGCGGCGATCAGGTCGGCGGCTTTGTTGCTCAGCTCCTCATAGGTGTTTACGGTGATGTACTTCATAGAGCATCTTCCTTTCTTTCGGTTACGGTGTTTTGGGCTTTTACGATGCAGTTCGCCGGATAGACGCCCCGCAGAGAGGTAAGGGGATAGACGGAGGTGTTTCGGCCCACGACGGTGCCGGGGTTGACCACACAGCCGCAGCCCACGTCGGCGCCGTCCGCCAGGATGCCGCCCACCTTGCGCAGGCCGGTGGCGTATTCCGCGTCGCCATGGACCACCACGGCCCGGCCGTCGGACTTGAGATTGGAGCAGATGGACCCGGCACCCATGTGGGCTTTGTTGCCCAAAACGGAATCTCCTACATAATTATAATGCGGAACTTGCACTTTGTCCAGTAAAATGCTGTTTTTTATTTCGCTGGAATTGCCCAGCACACAGCCGGAGCCGGTGATCACGCTGCCCCGGATATAGGCACCGGGCCGGATCTCGGTGCCGTGGCCGATGATGGCGGGTGCCTCGATGGTGACGTAGTCGGCGATCTTTACGTCCCGGCCCACCCATACGCCGGGCGTAAGCTCGGTAAAGTCCGGCAGACCCGCCTCGATGAGGGAGAGGATCCACTCTTTGATTTTGGGCAGCATCTCCCAGGGGTATTCACTGCTGTCAAACAGCTCCTTGAGATAAGGCACCTGACAATCGTACAGTTCTTTGGTTTTCACACACTTATTCAATGCAATGCCCCCGTTCTTTGATCACGTCGGCGATCATCGCCGCGTAAGTTTCGCACAGCTGGGCGGTCTCGGCCTCGATCATCACCCGCACCACCGGCTCGGTACCGCTCTGCCGCAGCAGAGAGCGGCCGTTGCCGGCGATGAGCGCATCCACCTTTTGCTGCGCCTCCAGCACCGCCGGGTCGCTCATAGCGGCGGCCTTATCCTTCACCCGCAGATTGACCAGGTGCTGGGGATACAGCATCACCGGCTCCGCCAGCTTGGAGAGGGGCAGCTTGCGGTCGCACATCTCCTCGGCCAGCATAATGGCGGTCAGGATGCCGTCGCCGGTGGTGGCGTACTTTTTCATAATGATGTGGCCGGACTGCTCGCCGCCCAGACTGAAATCGTTGTTCAGCATGGATTCGTAGACAAAGCGGTCGCCCACCTTGGTCTGGTCATAGTCTATACCTGCTTTTTTAAGGCTGGCGAAGAAGCCGCTGTTGGACATAACGGTGGCAACCACGGTGTTTTTGTTGAGCATACCGCGGTTTTTCAGCCGCAGACCCAGGATATACATCATGGCGTCACCATCCACCACGCGGCCGTGTTCGTCCACGGCGATGCAGCGGTCCGCATCCCCGTCAAAGGCGAAGCCCACGTCCAGCTTTTGCTCCCGGACCAGGGCGCACAGCTTTTCCACGTGGGTGGAGCCGCAGTCCCGGTTACAGTTGAGTCCGTCCGGCTCGTCACCGATGACCACCGTGTGGGCACCCAGGGCGTTGAACACCGCCTTGGCGATCATCCAGGAGGCGCCGTTGGCGCAATCCAGGCCGATGCGCAGCTTTTTATAAGAGTTTGAGGCGATGGAGATGAGATATCCCACGTACCGGTTGCGTCCCGCCACGTAGTCCACGATGCAGCCGATCTTCTCTCGCTGCGCCAGGGGCAGGTCGTCCCCTTGTACCCCCAGGGCTCTCAGGTTGCCGTCCAGATAGGCCTCGATGAGGGCGGTGGTCTTGTCGTCCAGCTTTTCGCCGTAGCGGTTGATGACCTTGATGCCGTTGTCGTAGAAGGGATTGTGGCTGGCGGTGATCATGATGCCGCAGTCGAACTCGTCGGTGCGGGTGACGTAGGATACGCTGGGGGTGGTGGTCACGTGCAACATATGAGCGTCCGCGCCGGAGGCGGTGATACCCGCCACGATGGAGTATTCCAGCATATAGCTGGAGCGGCGGGTGTCCTTGCCGATGACGATGCGGGGACGGTAGCCCGCTTCGGTGCAGCCGGACAAGGGAGAGGCGTAGTACCAGCCCAGGAACCGCCCCACCTTGTAGGCCTGCATCGAGGTCAGGTCGCGGCCGGCCTCGCCACGGAAGCCGTCGGTGCCGAAATATTTGCAGCGCAGCACGCCGGCGGGGGCGCGGTCCACGATCCTTTCGTCGTCCAGCAGCAGGTCAGCGGAGACGCTGAACAGCTTGCAGATCTGGATGACCTTGTCGATATGAGGTTGTGCCTGATCCATCTCCCATTTGGACACCGACTGACGGGATACCGCCAGCTTCTCTGCCAGGATATCCTGGGACAGACCGGCTGCCGTGCGCAGATGGATGATCTTTTCACCTAAAGTCATACGTACCTCCTGTAGTCAATAAATATAGTTCATTGTATGGTGATTGTTCTCTTCGCATACCATCATACACCCATTTATCCGTATATGCAAGAGGAAATATGTACATTTCGCAACTTTTGGTTGCAAAATAATCAAAATATCTCGTTATAAATCGAAACTGAATAAATTATATCACTGAAATTGTAAACCAAAATTTACGAAAGTGATGGTTGGCAACTGCCGAAACGTGTGGTATAATGAAGAAAAAGGGGGTGTGTGTATATGAAATTGATGTTTAAGCAGCGGATGTTCTCCTGGCTGGACAGCTACGATGTGTTTGATTACAGCGGCGAGACCGTCTATACGGTCAAAGGAGAGCTGTCCTGGGGACATTGCTTCCGCATTTTTGACCGCAACAATATCTGCGTAGGTATGGTTAAGCAGCGTCTGTTTTCTTTCCTGCCCCGGTTTGAGATCTACGAGGGGGAGCGGTACGTGGGCTGCATCACCCGCGAGTTTACGCTGTTTCGTCCCCACTATACCATCGACTGCAACGGTTGGTACGTAGAGGGTGATTTTTTCGAGTGGGACTATCGGGTGATGGGGGCCAACGGATTGCCGATCGCCACGGTGAGCAAGGAGCTGTTCAACTGGACCGATACCTACAGCATCGAGGTGGAGCCTGAGAATGCGCTGTACGCCCTGATGCTGGTGCTGGCCATCGATGCGGAGAAGTGTTCCAGGAATAATTGAGAAAAAGGAGTTGCCGTGTAAAATGGCAACTCCTTTTTGCGTAGAGCGGATGGTGTAAATTGTAGGGCGGGGGCTTGTTGCTGCACAATCTCAAACCAACACCGTAGGGGAGAGCCTTTGCGCCCTCCGAAAAACCTTCCCCTCGAGGGGAAGGGGGACCGCCGCACGGCGGCGGATGAGGTGTCGCCGCAACTTGTTTACCCAACGCAATCGCTATTATATAGGTACCTATATTCGTACTCGCAATTTGCATCTTTAATTATGTATCCGTCTTCATACATATCCTTAATAATCTCTTTTGCTTTTCTATAGCTGATACGCAGCTTTCGCTGCAACACGGCTGTAGAAACGCATTGGTCCTCTTGCGCTATTTTCATTGCTTGTAGAATGATGGAGGGAGTAGCTTCTTTAGCAGGTTTGGTCTTGGTCGAACATTCACCCAATAACAACATATCAATAGAAACCCCGAAAAAGTTTGCTAATTGAGGAATGAGTTCTATATCAGGATAACACTTCCCGGCTTCCCATTTTGATATGGCTTGATTAGATACGCGGAGTACCTTTGCGAGTTCATCTTGAGTTAACCTTTTTTCCTTTCTTAAATGGGCAATGTTTTCTCCTATCTTTATGGTCATCATAAATTCCGCCTTTTCTCATACATTTGTTGTAGCTACGCACAAAATATAGCATCATTTAGAGAAGAATACAATGGCGCGTTGGTTTGATGTATCCTTGTTTTATCCAACCTTAAGTTGGATAAACATAACGACGCACTTCCTCTATCGTAGATACGCGACAGCGAGCATTTTCTACTGACGAACTATGATGAGAATAATGCCTGCCTCTACAATCAAATGCACTCCGTAGAGGCGGGTGTCCTCGACCGCCCGGGACAATCACGCACCAAGCGCGGTGTAAATTCTCAGACGGCTCAGAACCTGCAAAAAGAAAACGGACACCCGATTGGGTGGTGCGATCTTGGACGGCTCGAACTCCGCTTTTGACAAGAGTAGGTAAGTGTGTAGCCGTAAATATGTGCTTTGTCAAAAGCTATAATTTCGGCTGTCGCCGAAATTAGGCTCGTTCTTCGCAACCCGTCAACCACAAAAAAACAACCGCCCCCGATGGGGTCGGTTGTTTTTTTGGAGCGGCTGACGAGGCTCGAACTCGCTACCTCCACCTTGGCAAGGTGGCGCTCTACCAGATGAGCTACAGCCGCATATCTCTGCAACGAGGGGTATTATAGCAAATGCTTGCCCGCTTGTCAAGAGAAAAATCGGAATATTTTCTGATTTTCTCTATCTTTTTCGTTACAGGATAAATTCTTCCGGCTGGTGCTTATGTAAGGCCGGCTGACGGAAGGGGATGCGCTTGAGGGGATCGTAGCGGAATTTGCGGCACTTATGGTACATGGGCACGATGCCTCGGCGGGAGCACAGCATCACCCGGCCGTCCGCAGCGCGGCGGGCCTGGGCGCAATATTCACAGCAGGGCTGTATGTTGTTGCCGTACAGTTTGCGGCGCATAGCGGTCACCTCGGTGTCGATTTCTATCGTTTTGACCAGTATACCACACCTTGTTCGTTTTTTCCAGCCTTTTTTTCAGAAAAACACAACATTGTCAAAAACGACAGAAATAGCAGCATCAGAGAGGCAGCCGCGGACACGGAATAGGGCAGGGGGGCGGGGCTGCCGCCCACGGTAGCCCGGTCCGGTGGGAACAGATGAAACAAGATAAGAGCCACGCCGCCGCTGCAGCAGCCGTGCACCAGCCGCCAGATCCAGAAGCGGGGTGTCAGCAGCCGCTCCCCGGGCAGGGCGGCGGCCGGCTGCCCCTGCACCGATAGGCCGCCCCAGCTCAGGGCCAGGCTCAGCCATAGCGGGGTCAGTCCGTCGGCCCCCGCCAGGGCGATACAGCCGCAGCTGACCTCCAGGATGGCGGCCAGCAGGGCGGACACGCTGCCGGCCGCCACGCCGGTGGCGGCGGCGATGCCCCGGGCGACCCCCATAGCCTCGGACAGAGAGAGCAGGGCGGCGGCCAGCACCACAAACCCGCACATGGTCAGCAGCGCCCCGCAGGTGTCGCCTACCATCTGTGCCGCCGGCCGGGGCGGCGGCAGCACCGGGGCGGTGGTTGTCTCGGATTGGCGTCGGTGACCCTTTCCCAGATAGATGCCGATGCCCAGCGAAACCGCCATCTGTGCCGCGCAGAGGACCATCCCCGCCTGCACGCTGCCCAGCAGTCCGGCCCCCACGGTGCTGATAATAAATCCGGGGCCGCCGTTGACGCAGAAGGCGGTCATACGCCGGACCTGAGCACGGTCGATCTGCTCCTGACGGTACAGTCGGGCTATAGCCAGCGCTCCGGCGGGATAGCCGCCCACCAGGCTCAGCAGGATGGCGGGGGCACAGCATCCGGGCAATCCGAACAGCCGCCGGGCGATCCATTCCGCCGCCCGTCCGGGGCGGCGGCACAGAGGCGAGTCGGCCAGTATTCCGGCCAGTAGCATAAAGGGGTAGAGGGTGGGTATGATCACCGCCGAGCAGATGGACAGCCCCCGGCTGATGCCGGTGGACACGGCGGCCGGATAGCCCAACAGCACGCAGCAGGCGGCCGTCAGCCCCACAGCCACCGCGCCGGTGGTTAGCGTTCTTTTTTGCAGTGTGTGCACAAACACGGGCAGTCCCCCTTTGATGCCAGTATATGAACCCTGCGCCGGCCCTATGCCGGTATGTTCCCGGTCTGGCATGCATACATTGTTGTGATAGGAGGGCATTGGAATGGGTCAAAAGGGTGATAAAAAGCGCCGGGAATCGTCCGGGGGCGGCTTTTTCATGGAGGTGGAGGGCAACCGAAGGGTGATCCTGTCCGGTTGCTGCGGCATACAGGCCTATGCGGAGGACTGCATCTGCCTGCGCACGCCGTTTGGAGCGGTGACCGTATACGGAGAGCAGTTGGAGATGGGGTGTATGACGGTGGATGGAGCCACCGTCATAGGCCGTCTGCAGCGCATTGAATTCAGTTAGGAGGATGGGTGTGTTATCGAGGGTGATGCGATGGTTTCCCGGTTGGGTGCGGGTGGAGACCGAGGGCGGCTATCCGGAGCGTCTGCTCAACGATCTGACGGCGGCCGGTGTGCCGGTGTGGCACGTCCGCCGCCGGGAGGAGCGGACGCGTTTTTCCTGCCTGGCGGGGGATTATCGGTCCCTGCGCCCCCTGGCGCGGCGCGCCTGCGTGCGCATGCGCCTGCGGCAAAAGCACGGCTTTCCCTTTTGGCGGCACCGATACCGGCACCGCAAGGGGCTGTTGGTGGGGCTGGCTCTGTATGGGGTGATACTGGCTCTGTTGGCACCGCGCATCTGGGTGGTGCAGGTGGTGGGCAATACCGAAACGCCCACCGGGGACATACTGGCGGTGGCCCGGCAACGGGGCGTTGCCATCGGCGCCCGGATGGACCGGCTGGACATCAAGGGCCTGCAGATCAACGGGCCGGACGATCTGCCCACCCTGTCCTGGATCACCGTCAACCCCAATAGCTGCGTGGCCCGGGTGGAGGTGACCGAGCGGATCCCCACCCCGGAGGTGATCGATCTGTCGGTGCCCTCCGACATCGTGGCGCTGCGGGATGGACGCATACTTCGGGTGGAGGTGCGCAGCGGCCGGCGCCTGGTCCGGGATGGGGAGGCGGTGACCGCCGGCACGGTGCTTATCACCGGCCGGGTGGAAACGGACCTGGGGGAAAAGCTGTACCGCTCCTACGGCGAGGTGTGGGCAGAGACCCACCGACGCATCACCGTGTCGGTGCCGCTGCTGTACACCCGGCCGGTGCCGGAGGGCACGGTGATCTGCCGGCCCACGGTCTCCTTTCTCTGTTGGGATTTTCCGCTGTACAGCAATAGTGCTTTACAGGGCGAGTGGATCCATCGTCAGACCCGGCATTTTCTCACTGCCCGGGATATGACCCTGCCCCTGGGTGTCACCAACGATTATTATCTGCCCGTGGTGGAGCAAAAGAGCGTGCGCACCGCCGGGCAGGCCCGGGTGCTGGCGGAGCAGCAGCTGGCCGCCCAGGAGGCGGCTCTGTTCGCTCCGGACAGCTATGAGCTGCTCACCCGTGAGGGGGAAATACGGGATGGGACCTACGTGCTCACCGCCACCTATCGCTGTCGGGAGAACATCGCCGCAGAGGTACCCATCGGCCAAACTCTGCCGATTTCGTAGAGTCGATGCATCTTATAGAGAAAAATGTAAAAACTTTTTATGCAGTTTGTCAAATGACAAAAAGGAATTTTCGATATATAATAGAGATTAACTTGGGAAGATAGGAAGTAATGTGTATCTATGACAGAACAAATCATTGAAGTCGAACGGATGGAACAGGCCGTTTCTCTTTTCGGCAGTTACGACAGCAATACCCGCCTGCTGGAGCAGGAGTACGGGGTGAATATTCTCATTCGGGACACCAACATCAAGGTCAGCGGCGAGCAGCCCGGCGTAATGATGGCGGTCAAGGCGGTCAACAGTCTGCTGCACCTCATCAATCAGGGCGAGCAGCTCAACGAGCAGACGGTGCGGTACGTCATCACTCTGGTCAATGACGGGGCGGAGGACACGGTCCGCCAGTTGGGCGGCGACAGCCTGTGCGTCACCGCCAAGGGCAAGCCCATCAAGGCAAAGACGGTGGGACAGAAAAAGTATATCGAGGCCGTGGAGCGCAACACCGTGACCCTGGGCGTGGGTCCTGCCGGTACCGGCAAGACCTATCTGGCGGTTGCCATGGCGGTGCGGGCCTACAAGGCCAAGGAGATCGATCGCATCATCCTCACCCGCCCGGCGGTGGAGGCCGGCGAAAAGCTGGGCTTTCTCCCCGGCGACCTGCAGAGCAAGGTGGACCCCTATCTGCGGCCGCTGTACGACGCTCTGTTCGATATGTTGGGGGCAGAGACCACCCAGCGGTATCTGGAGCGGGGGGACATCGAGATCGCGCCCCTGGCCTATATGCGGGGGCGCACCCTGGACGATAGCTTCATCATCCTGGACGAGGCTCAGAACACCACCCCGGAGCAGATGAAGATGTTTTTGACCCGCCTGGGCTTCAATTCCAGGATGGTGGTCACCGGCGACGTGACCCAGATCGACCTGCCGGATGGCAAGATGAGCGGTCTCAAGCAGGTGATGAAGGTTCTGCAGGGGGTAGAGGATGTGGCCATCTGCACCTTTGGCCAGCAGGACGTGGTGCGGCACCAGCTGGTGCAGCGCATCATTGCCGCCTATGAAAAATTTGACCGGGCGCGTGCCGAGGCGGCTCGCTCCCATACGGGCAAGAAAGAAGAAAAGCGAGGTAAGAACAATGGATAAGATCAAGGTCAACATCGAAAATAAGCAAAAGACGGTTAAGGTCCCCACCGGTGTGCGTCTGCTCATCCGGCGTTGTTGCCACGCTGTGCTGCAGCACGAGGGCTTTGAGGGCTCTGCCGAGGTGGAGGTGTCCCTGGTGGACAACGAGCAGATCCACGCCATCAATCGGGAGCAGCGGGAGATCGACGCCCCCACCGACGTGCTGTCCTTCCCCCTGGGTGAGAATGGCGTGTACGATAAAAACCCCGCCACCGGCGCCTATATGCTGGGCGATATTGTGCTCTCTATGGAAAAGGCACAATCTCAGGCGGCGGAGTACGGCCATACCCTCCAGCGGGAGGTGGGCTATCTCACCGTCCATTCCATGCTGCATCTGCTGGGCTACGACCACGTAGCCGGCGGCCTGGAGGCGGTGCGTATGCGGGAGAAAGAGGAGACCGTGATGCGGTCTGTGGGTCTGCCCCGGGGCAGCAGCTACGTGCTGGAGACCGATAACTAAACATCGTCGGCGGCCCCGCTTTGGTCTGCGCCAGGGCGGGGTTACCTTGTCAAAAGAAAGGGAACAAAATGGATACTGTATCCGCATTTATTGCGATCGTAGGACGCCCCAACGTGGGCAAGTCCTCTCTGCTCAACGCCCTGGTGGGCAAAAAAGTGGCCATCGTATCGGACAAGCCTCAGACCACCCGCACCCGCATCATGGGCGTGGTGACCAGGGATAAGATGCAGCTGGTGTTTCTGGACACCCCCGGCAACCACAAGCCCCGCACCCGGCTGGGCGACTTTATGGTGCGCTCCATCGGCGAGGCGGTGTCCGGCGTGGACGTGGGCCTGCTGGTCACCGAGCCCCGCACCGCCATCCGGGAGGAGGAGCAGGCCCTGCTGACCCAGCTCAAGCAGAAAAAACTGCCGATCATACTGGCCATCAATAAGATCGATACCCTCACCGACAAGACCCAGCTGCTGGCCTGCATCGCCGCGTGGAAGGAGCAGGCGGATTTTGCCGCCATCGTGCCGGTATCCGCGGTGACCGGGGACGGCCTGGAGGAGCTGCTGGCGGAGCTGGGTCGGTTTGCTTTTGAGAGCCCCCATTTCTTTCCGGCGGACGCCACCAGCGACCAGACCGAGCAGACTATTGCCGCCGAGGTCATCCGCGAGAAGATGCTGCAGCTGCTGCGGCAGGAGATCCCCCACGGCATCGCCGTGTCCATCGAGCGGATGGGGGAGCGGGAGACCGACAAGGGGACGATCCTGGATATCGACGCCTATATCTATTGCGAGCGGGACAGCCACAAGGGCATGGTCATTGGCAAAAAGGGTGCCATGCTCAAGGATATTGCCTCCCGGGCCCGCACCGAGCTGGAGGAATTGTTTGACACCAAGGTCAATCTCCAGTGCTGGGTCAAGGTCAAGGAGGACTGGCGCAACCGCCAGGGTTTCCTGAGCGGCCTGGGATATAAGCTGGATTGATTTTCCCGGCGATACTAGTATTTACCGTCTGACTTGCGCCGCCCCCGGGGGATACTATCCCCAAGGAGGCGAGCGGAATGGATAAAGGACGGCTTTGGCATACGTTTACCCACAGCGGACGGGTGGAGGACTATCTGCGCTACCGGGGCATTATCCCGGAGCAGAGAGCCACCGACAGCTTACAGGAGGAGGCACCGGCCTATGGCGAGCGCCCCAAAACAGCATCTGATGACCGACGGTCTGATACTTCGGGAGTATGATACTCTGGCAGAGGCGGACCGGTTTGTGGCCATCCTCACCCGGGATAAGGGCATCGTCCGTGCCTCGGCGCGGGGTGCCAAGCGCATCAAGAGCCGCGCCGGCGCCGCCACCCAGCCGTTGTGCTACGCCCGGCTGAGCCTTATCCCTGGGCGGGATAAGTACGTCATAGAGGACGCCCAGCCTATTGAAGTGTTTTTCTCGCTGCGCCAGGACGTGGAGCGGCTGGCTCTGGCCCAGTATTTCTGCGAGCTGGCCCTGCATATGTGCCCCACCGATCTGCCGGCGCCGGAGCATCTGCGCCTGCTGCTGAACGGTCTGCACTATCTGGCCGCCGGCGAAAAGGATCCCCTGCTGCTCAAGGCGGTGGTGGAGGGGCGGCTGCTGTGCCTGGAGGGCTATATGCCGGACCTGACCGGCTGCTGCCGATGTAGGGCGGAGGAGGCGCCGCTGTGGTTTTCCCCTGCGGCGGGCACGCTGGCCTGCGTGCACCACGCCGGGCAGGGGGATGCTCTGGAGCTGTCTGCCGGTGTGCTGGCGGCGCTGCGGCACGTTTTGTGCGGCCCCTTTGAGCGGTGCTTTGCCTTTTCGCTGCCGGTGGGTGAGACGGCGGCGCTGGCCACCCTGATGGAGCGCTTTCTGTTGGCCCAGCAGCAGCGCCACTACAAGACGCTGGAATTTTATCACACTTTGCGTTCGGAAGGAATGTAACCCATAATGGATCGTGATTTACATACATTAGAACTGGATAAGATCCTGGACCTGCTGGCCGGGGAGACCTGCTGCGCCCAGGCGGCGGAGATGGCCCGGGGCCTGCGTCCCGCCACCGAGCCGGCCCAGGTGCAGCGCCTGCTGGATGAGACCGACGACGCCTGCCGTCTGATGGCGGGCTTCGGCAGTCCCTCCTTCGGTCAGCTGACCGACGTGAGCAACCCTCTGCGCCGGGCCGAGGCGGGTGCCTGCCTGTCCACGGGGGAGCTGTTGCGCATTGCTGAGACTCTGCGCATCATCCGCTCCATCAGCCAGTGGCACTCCCACTGCGAGGGAGTGGCCACCTGCCTGGACGACCGGTTTTCGGTGCTCACACCCAATAAATATTTAGAGGAAAAGATCACCGCTGTGATCGTGGGCGAGGAGGAGATCGCAGACAATGCGTCCCCCACTCTGGCGGACATCCGCCGCAAGATGCGGGCGTCCTCGGCCCGTGTGCGGGATCAGTTGGATAAGATGGTGCGTTCCACCGCCTATCAAAAGGTGCTGCAGGAGCCCATCGTTACCATTCGCGGCGGCCGGTTCGTGGTACCGGTCAAGGCGGAGCACCGTGGCGAGGTAGCCGGCCTGGTGCACGACACCTCTGCCTCTGGCGCCACCGTGTTTGTGGAGCCCATGGGTGTGGTGGAGGCTAATAACGAATTGAAGGTGCTGCGCTCCAAGGAGGCGGCGGAGATTGAGCGGATCCTGTTCGCCCTGTCTGCCGAGGCGGGGTCCTTTGCCACCGCCATCATCGCGGACTACCGGGTGCTGCTGGAGCTGAACGTGATCTTCGCCAAGGCCCACCTGGCCTATAAGATGAAGGCTATCAAGCCGGCCCTCACCGCCGACGGCCACATCCGTCTGCACAAGGCGCGGCATCCCCTCATCGACCCCAAAAAGATCGTCCCCATCGACGTGGAGCTGGGCGGCGCTTTTGATACTCTGGTGGTGACCGGCCCCAACACCGGCGGCAAGACCGTGACCCTCAAGACCCTGGGTCTGCTGACCCTGATGGCTATGTGCGGTCTGCTGGTGCCGGTGGGGGACAACAGCCAGATCTCGGTGTTCAAAAGGGTGCTGGTGGATATCGGTGACGAGCAGTCCATCGAGCAGTCCTTGTCCACTTTTTCATCCCATATGACCAACGTGGTGCGTATTCTGGACCAGGCGGACCACAGCAGTCTGGTGCTGCTGGACGAGTTGGGCGCCGGCACCGACCCGGTGGAGGGTGCGGCGCTGGCCATTGCCATACTGGAGCGACTGCGCCAGCAGGGGGCACGGGTGGGCGCCACCACCCACTATGCGGAGCTGAAGGCCTATGCCATCCACACCCCCGGCGTGGAGAACGCCAGCTGCGAGTTCGACGTGGCGTCTCTGCGGCCCACCTATCGGCTGCTCATTGGCGTGCCGGGCCGCTCCAACGCCTTTGCCATCACCGAGCGGCTGGGTATGGACCAGGCTCTGGTGGATACCGCCCGCAGCCTGGTGTCCGGAGAGGACCGCCGCCTGGAGGATGTGGTCACCCAGCTGGATGCCCGCCGCCAGGAGCTGGAGGAGCAGCTGGTGGGGGCCGAGAGCGCCCGCCAGCGGGCGGAGCGCGCCGCCCGTGAGAGCGAGGAGAAGCTGGAGGACATCCGCACCCGCCGGGAAAAGGAGATCGAGAGCGGCCGTCAGGAGGCCCGCCGCATCGTGGAAAAGGCCCGTATGGAGGCCCAGCGGCTGATGGACGAGCTGGATGACCTGCGTCGGCAGAAAGAGTCGGCGGAGTTTGCGGACAAGACCCGCCAGGCCAAGAGTCAGCTGAAGTCCCGGCTCAATCGCTTGGAGGACGCCGTCGACCCGGTGACCCAGCAGCGGCAGGAGGAGTACGTGCTGCCCCGACCGGTGCAGGCCGGTGACACGGTGCAGCTGATGGATATGGGACTCAAGGCCGTGGTGCTCAAGGCGGCGGATGCCCAGAATATGGTGGAGGTGCAGGCCGGTGCGATCCGCACCCGCACCCCGTTGTCCAATCTGCGGCTGTACGAGTCCAAGCGGGCCGAGAAAAAGGGCCGCACCGTCCCGGTGTCCGGGGCGCGGTCTGTGGGCCTAGCCTCCCGGATGGAGCGGCAGGTGCACACCGATCTGGATCTGCGCGGTATGGCGGTGGAGGAGGCTCTGCTGGAGGTGGACCGCTTTCTGGACAACGCCGTTCTGTGTGGCCTGGAGCGGGTGACGGTGATCCACGGCAAGGGCACCGGCGCTCTGCGTGCGGCGGTCCACGCCCATCTCAAGGGCCACCGCCAGGTCAAGGGCTTCCGTCTCGGCGTGTACGGCGAGGGGGAGACCGGCGTCACCGTGGTGGAGCTGAAATAAAAATATGTACCGCCCGGGGGTCGCCCCGGGCGGTTTTTCTGTCCGATCAGTTGTTGGTGCGGGTCAGACACTGGATGAGGCAGGCGGTGGCGGTCACCGTCAGGGAGAAGGCCAGCACCAGCAGACCCACCAGGATGGCGCCGAAGATGCTGGTGGCCGCAAAGGTGACGGCCAGCAGGATGACCGACAGCAGGATGGTGCCCAGGATGCCGGCCAGCACCGCCGCCAGGGGCGTGCCGGCGCAGCTGCAGGCGGATGCGCGCAGATTGGGTACCGTGGCCAGCAGCACCGCCAGGTATACCACCGCCACGCCAAAGGCTACCCACAGGAACACCGGTGCCACGGTGATGACCGCCGTGATCTGCAGGAATGCGGCGACAATGCCCAGCACCACGCTGACCGCAGCGGCCAGACCCACACAGTCCCGTTTGTTCTCGTAGCAGAATAATGCCATAGTTTTCACCTCCCAATACCATCTTATGAGCCATCTGTCGGACAAGTGAAAATATGGCGAAATCGTGTGTTGCTGTTGCAAACTAAGGGGGTTAAAGTTAAGCATCAAACCACGAAAAAAGAACAAGGCGCCGCAGGCGGCACCTTGTTCTTTTTTTGCGAAAGAGCGACTAAAAGTAGTATATGTAGGGGTAAGAACGACCAAAAGTAGTGTAGCACTAATCTTCAAGAACGAATTTGCCTTTTGTTCCGTCAGGATTTATATAATACCCGTCGACAATTTCATTAAAACCGCCACCAAAATGCCATCCTTTTGATTCAATCCATTCGATAAAGGCATCTGTAAATTCATCTATTGAAACTTCACAAGGTATTTCAACACAACCATTTATCTCTATTTCTTTACGCATTATCATCACCTCTTTTAGGTAATA
>JAFQKB010000079.1 GCA_017397125.1 Clostridia bacterium
AGCATATCGATCTGGATGGTGACGATGGTGTCCTCTTTGCCGAACACGTTCTTGTACTGAATGTCCAGCTTGGGACCGTAGAAGGCGGCCTCGTCAATGCCGATGGAGTATTCCACACCCAGGTTGTCCAGGATGCGCTTCATCACCGCCTGGGCCTCATTCCACTGCTCGGCGGTGCCCTCGTACTTGTTCTTGGGGTTGGCGGGATCCCACTGGGAGAAGCGGAAGGAGCAATTCTCCAGCATACCTACGGTGTCCAGGCAGTACTTAGCCAGCTCCAGACAGCCGCGGAACTCCTCCTCCAGCTGGTCGGGGCGCAGCACCAGGTGACCCTCGGAGATGGTGAACTGGCGCACACGGATCAGGCCGTGCATCTCGCCGGACTCCTCGTTGCGGAACAGCGTGGAGGTCTCGCCCAGGCGCATGGGCAGGTCGCGATAGGACCGGGCGCGGTTGAGGTACGCCTGGTACTGGAAGGGGCAGGTCATGGGACGCAGGGCGAAGCACTCGCGCTCCTCGTCGTCCGGGTCACCCATAATGAACATACCGTCACGGTAGTGGTCCCAGTGGCCGGAGATCTTGTACAGCTCCCGCTTGGCCATCAGGGGGGTCTTGGTCAGCAGGTAGCCCCGCTTCTGCTCCTCGTCCTCGATCCAGCGCTGCATCAGCTGGATCATCCGGGCGCCCTTGGGCAGCAGGATGGGCAGGCCCTGGCCGATCACATCCACGGTGGAGAACAGCTCCAGCTCGCGACCCAGCTTGTTGTGGTCACGCTTTTTGGCCTCTTCCAGCCGCACCAGGTGCTCCTCCAGCTGGCTGGCCTTGGGGAAGCCGATGCCGTAGATGCGGGTGAGCATCTTGCGGTTGGAGTCGCCACGCCAATAGGCGCCGGTGGCGGACAGCAGCTTGACCGCCTTCAGGCGGCCGGTATCGGTCAGGTGAGGGCCGGCGCACAGGTCGGTGAACTCGCCCTGGGTGTAGAAGGAGATGGCCGCATCGGCGGGCAGATCGTGGATCAGCTCCACCTTATAGGGCTCATCCGCCATCCGCTCCAGCGCCTCGGCACGGGGCAGAGTGAAGCGGGTGATCGGGAGGCCCTCCTTGATGATCTTTTTCATCTCGCCCTCGATGGTCTCCAGCACCTCCGGGGTGATGGAGAAGTCGGCGTCAAAATCGTAATAAAAACCCTCATCGATGGAGGGGCCGATGGCCAGCCTGACCGTCGGGTACAGGCGCTTGACCGCCTGGGCCATCACGTGGGACAGGGTGTGCCAATAGGCCTTGCGGCCGTCCAGGTCGTCAAAGGTGAGAATGGCCACCTGGCAGTCGGCGGTCAGGGCATCCCGCAGATCCGCCACCTTGCCATCCACATAGGCGGCGCAGGCGTTGCGGTACAGACCCATCGAGATATCGCGGCACAGGGCGTCCAGGGTGGTGCCCTCTTCCACCTGACGAACAACGTCACCGGGTAAAGTAATGTTCAGCATAATTCATCCTCCAATCAAAATAAAAAAACTCCGCCCCGCAAAGGGACGAAGCAACAGCTACGTGGTTCCACCCAATTTCCGCCGTCCCGCAGGACAGCGCTTTTGCGACCGGTAACGGGGTCAGCCGGCCCGCCTTGTTTCGGTGGGCACTCCGGGGTGGTGGGCATTTTGTGGTGGCGTCACGCTCTCTCACCAACCGAGCGCTCTCTGCATCCGCCGGGCACAAGCCGTCCCCATCATCGTATTGCATTAAGTGTATCACTCCACAACCAAAAAGTCAAGTGTTTACACCCGCTTTTTGCCGGTTGTTCCTTCCACCGGGGTGCCTTTTTTGGCCAAGATAGGCAACCGAGGTAAGGAATTCTATATTCGGTTATCCTTGTCTTTACAATAGGAAAATTTTGTATTATAATACAAATGATCGAAAACGAGGTGATCCTGTATGAATCAGTCTAATCCCGGCGTGTTTATTAGTCATCACTCCAAATCTACCATTAGTCTGGTCATCGAATTATCCAATGTTTTGCAAGCCTACGATATTGACCATTGGTATGCGGAACGGGATATCCGACCCATGGATAACTATACCGAAGTCATTCCTCTGGTAATCGAAGAATGTAAGCTTTTTCTGTTGCTGCTAAACAAGGAATCCAACGTTTCAAAACAGGTTTTGCGAGAGGTGCAATGCGCTCTGCGACAGACAAAAAACCCGATTCCGGTCATGATCGCGCGACTGGATGACTGTGAAGAATCCCAGTCCATCGCCTATATCGGTAGCACGGTGCAATACGTAGACCTGCGGGGCCTAAACAAGGTGGTAGCAGCGCAAAAACTGGGCGAGGCAATCAACGCCTGGAAGAATGGGCATTCCACTATCGTCCAAGAGAAAAACGTGTTTCAAATCGAACGAGCCGAAACCGCACTGGACTTCTATGGCGACGAAGGAGAACGGAAGAGACTGGCATCGCAACGGCAGTTTGTGTATGATTTTGCTGCGGAGGAATACGACAGCTTCATATCGGAGCTGCACAACGGTTCCTTTTTGGATATAGGCTGCAATACGGGCGAACAAGCTATGATGTTCGTAGAGGGGCGAAGCGAAATCCAACACTACATCGGCATTGACCGCGAATCTCTGGCCCTGGACAAGGCCAGAGAGTTCTTCCCCTCCGGCCATTTTTATCAAGGCAACTGCGAGGCGGACGACTTTGACCAACTGCTGTGCAAAATAGAAGAAGAGCTGGACATTGACGGGTTTGATCTGATCAATCTCTCTATGGTGTTATTGCATATGAAAGAGCCGCAGTTCGTGCTGGACACGCTGGCCGGTCATTTAACCGATGGTGGCCGTATTGTGATCTTAGATATCGACGACGGCTTGAACATCGCCTATCCGGACCCGGACGAATGGTTCAGCAAGGCGGTGGAAATCTGTTCGGAAACCGGCTATTCCGGCTACCGAAAAAGCGGTCGCCAGGTATGCCAATTACTCACGGACATAGAGATGCACGAGATTCAGTTGCACAAGCAAGGTCTGTCTACCGCAGGTATGACCCGCGATAAACGGTCGGCATTTTACGAGCTGTATTTTTGGTTTATACTGGACGATCTGCGGAAGATGAACCAGCAGGCACCGGAGAACAAGATCGTTCTGGCAGAACTGAATTGGTTTGAAGAACACTATAAGGAAATGAAAGCACGGTTCAAAAAGAAAAGCTTTTATTTCAATCTGGGATTTATGCTTTATTCGGCTACTTAATACGGTATTCTTTTGGCGCCACCGATCCGGTGGCGCTTTTTCTTTAGCGCGAAGCGGTAAATCGGTCTTAAACAATTCAAAAAGTGCGTATCATCTTCTTGATAATAAAATAATAGTGTGGTAAGATAAGATTGTTCTTACTGTATTAAGGAGGAGTAGTCCCTATGATGTATATTCTGGAAAACGAAAACCTGCGTGTCAAGATCAGCAGTCTGGGCGCCGAATTGCAGTCCATCCGCCGCCCGGCCACCGACACCGAATATCTGTGGCAGGGGGACCCCGCCTATTGGGGCCGCCGGGCCAGCAATCTCTTCCCCGTCTGCGGCCGTCTGGCCGGCGGCGGCTACACCTATGGCGGCCAGCGATACGAGATGGGGTCCCACGGCTTTGCCCGGAACAAGGAGTGGACCGTCCTGCGCCAAAAGGCAGACACCCTCACCCTGCAGCTGCTGCCGGACGAGGACACCCTGGCGGCCTATCCCTTCCGCTTTGGAATGGAGATGACCTACACCCTGACCGGCGACAGCCTGTCGGTGACCACCGTGGTGCGCAACGAGGACCACAAGACCATGCCCTTTGCCATTGGCGGTCATCCCGGCTTTAACGTGCCGCTGACCGAGGGCGAGCGGTTCGAGGACTACTACATCGAGTTTGACCAGCCCTGCCAGCCGCTGGCGTTTGCCCTGGCGGAGAACTGCTTCTTCACCGGTGAGATGAAGCCCCTGCCGCTGGAGGACGCACAGCGTCTGCCCCTGCGGCACAGCCTCTTTGACGGGGACGCCATCTTCCTGCGGGACGCGGCCCCCGGCGTGGCCCTGCGCAGCACCACCGGCGACCGGGGCGTGCACCTATCCTATCCGGATGCGCCCTACGTGGGCCTGTGGCACAACCCCAAGACCGATGCGCCCTTTGTGTGCATCGAGCCGTGGACCATGGGTCCCTCCGCCGAAAAGAAGTGGGAGGACCTGGAGCAGAAGGCGGATATGATCCACCTGGAGCCCGGCGGAGCGTATCGCAACACCTACACCATCACCCTGGAATAAGCCATTGAAAAGAGCGGCAACGGAAATTTTCCGTTGCCGCTCTTTTATTTCCTTCGCTTATTTTACCCGATAGCCGTTGGCGTTGACGTAATAGCCGCCCACCCACGTATCGTAGACCATACGGCCATCCTTATCCAGATAGCACAGACCCACGGAGTCGGCCACCCACTGGCTGGTCAGGCAGTAGCCCTCGGCGCCAATGTAGCACCAACCGACAGAGTCCTTGACCCACTTGTTGGTGACCATACGGCCGTTGCCATCCAGGTAGCACCAGCCCTTGCTGTCAGCCACCCACTTGTTGGTGACACAGTAGCCGTCGCCGCCCACGTAGCACCAGCCGACAGAGTCCTTGACCCACTTATTGGTGACCATACGGCCATTGCCATCCAGGTAGCACCAGCCCTTGGAGTCAGCCACCCACTTGTTGGTGACGCAGTAGCCGTCGGAGCCCACATAGCACCAGCCGACAGAGTCCATGATCCACTTATTGGTGACCATATAGCCGTCCGCGCCCAGATAGCACCAGCCGACGCTGTCCGCCACCCACTTGTTGGTGGTCTTGACGTCCTCTACGTAATAGGCCCACTTGCCGTCCTCTTTGACCCAGCCGTTTTTGGCGGGATCCACAGGCGGATCGGGATCTACAGGCGGATCCACCGGGATCTCCTCAAACACCTCCACCTCAAAGGTGACAGCCAATCCCAGATATTTCATTGTGATCTTGCGCACACCCACCACAATCGAGTGATAACCGGTCAGCGTGTAGTTCTCAGTGACAGTTTCCTTCGAGCCGTCGTCGTAGGTCACCTCCAACACGAGGCCGGTGGTATCCAGCGGCTCACCCAACAGATACTGGGTTTTGTCGAGGCCGGAAACGATAGAAAGATCAACCGGCTTTCTGGTATCCACCTTCACGTTGTCGGTGATGAACTGTGCCAGTTCCTGTGCCATCACCTGATGGCCGGCCACATCGGGATGACCGTCGCCACCGTTGGTGTTCCGCGTCAGCTCTACACAATAATATCCCTTTTCGGCGCCACCAAACTGAGCTACGATCTCCTGAATCTGCTGGTTGACCTCACCGGTCATCATATTGTAGATCCACACAATCTTCGCCGTGGGGTTCTTCTCACGCACCATGGTAAGCATCTGCACCATACCCACCCTGCGGGCAGCCTCATCCTTCTGATTCAGAGCATCGTTGGTGCCCAGCGCCAGCACCACAATATGAGGCGGACGAACGGTGAAATCAAACTTCTTATTTTTGTCATAGTTATAACGCTGCAAGGGATAGACATCCTGCATATTCAGGCCATAATAGCCGTACTTACAGCCGGCTCCAGACCAGGATACATTGGAATAATCTGCTCCCAAAATCTGCGCCGTCAGGAAAGGATACGCCTGGGTGGCATCCTGATATATGGGCTTGCCGGCTTTGGCCGTGGACTTGGTGGCCAGGTTGCACTGCCCCGCCGAGATGGAGTCGCCCACAAACTCGATGTACAGTTTATTGTCCGCCGGCTTATCCTGCAAGGTGCCATTAAGGGTGATGGCGGACACGCCCACCTCCGCCTCTGCATGCTCGGTCTGACGATAAATGGCAAAGGTGTGACGGCCTGCCGCCAGGCCACGGGCAATACGCACCGTCGCCTCGCCGGTCTCGGACAAATGGCAGGTTTGCCGCGCCAACACTTCGCCGTCCACCACAACGGTGAAATATACACCGCCCAAAGTGGAATCGATGGTGGCAAGCTTCTTCACGTTAAAGGTAACGTAGACCGAACCCTCACACTCCGCCGTAAACTCGATGGCCGATGCAGAGAAGTCCAGCATCAGATCATTGCCCACCAGCAGATTACGGCCCTGCGTCTTGACCTTATCCATCACGTTGACAATGGGATAGACGGTGCCGTCCTCTTCTTTCCTCTCCACCGTCACGGCGAAGGTGACCGTCTTGCCATACGCGGTGACCGTAACCGTCTGCTGACCTATCGTGTGAGCATCGTAGCCGCTCACTTCGTAATTGGCATCGAGAAGGATGTGGTCGTCCTCGCCATATTCCACCAACAGGGTCAGACCGGTGGTGTCCAACTCCTCACCGACAAGGTAGTACAGCTTGTCCGGCAAGGTGTGGACAGACAGAGATTTTACGTCGGCGGGATCGATGTGCGTCACGTCGCCGCCCTTAGGCACGAATACCACGTTATCCACAGAGCAGGTGTAATTACCAGCGTTCAGCTCAATAAGCAGCTTGGTGCAGGATCCCGTGTTGATCTCATAGGTGACCTGCGTCCACTCGTCGTAATTGGCAGGCCAACGCTCGTCTATCGTGTTGTCGGTGTTGTTTCCGTCCTTGAAATACACAACCGTATAGCCTTTTGTCCAGAAGGTAAGCTCATAATCGGTGTTCGGCTTTACCTCTACAATCTGGTACAAACCCGACCAACTACCGGTCAGTCCTACGCCGTAACCATCCTTAGCGTAAGCGGCATCCACCAGCACATGGCTGCTACACCAGCCAGGTACCACCCAGCCAGAGGCATCGCCAGTCTCAAAGTTGCCATTGTTCAACAGATTGCTACCGGCGCTGACCATCGCACCCACAGGCGCTACTGCACACAGCAACGCCAATGCTAATAGGGTTGCAAGAATTCTTTTCATACAAGCCTCTCCTTCCTAATACAGGGAGCGTTCTCTATATGTCACTATTTTATCACAATCTGTTAATTTTTACAACTATTTTTTGGCACAGAAAAGCGGCGATCTCTTTGACAGAGATCGCCGCTATGCATTTTTATTATTTTACCCGATAGCCGTTGGCATTGACGTAATAGCCGTCCACCCACGTATCGTAGACCATACGGCCATCCTTATCCAGATAGCACAGGCCCACAGAGTCGGCCACCCACTGGCTGGTCAGGCAGTAGCCCTCGGCGCCAATATAGCACCAACCGACAGAGTCCTTGACCCACTTGTTGGTGACCATGCGGCCGCTGCCATCCAGGTAGCACCAGCCCTTAGAGTCGGCCACCCACTTGTTGGTGACACAGTAGCCGTCGCCGCCCACGTAGCACCAGCCGACACTATCCATCACCCACTTGTTGGTGACCATACGGCCGCTGCCATCCAGGTAGCACCAGCCCTTAGAGTCGGCCACCCACTTGTTGGTGACGCAGTAGCCGTCGGAGCCCACGTAGCACCAGCCGACAGAGTCCATGATCCACTTATTGGTGACCATATAGCCGTCCGCGCCCAGATAGCACCAGCCGACGCTGTCCGCCACCCACTTATTGGTGGTCTTGACGTCCTCTACGTAGTAGGCCCACTTGCCGTCCTCTTTGACCCAGCCGTTTTTGGCGGGCTCGACCGGCTCGACCGGCTCATCCGGCTCGACCGGCTCATCCGGCTTATCCTCCACCACCGTGACGGTGAAATAGGCGCTAAAGCCCTCATAGGTGACCGTGATGTTACGGGTACCGGCGGTGATGGACTGGAAGCCGCGCAGCTTGTAGCCCTCGGTGATGAAGTCGTAGGAGCCGTCGTCATAGGTCAGCTCCAGCACCATACCGGTGGTATCCAGCGCCTCGCCGATCTGATACTCGGTCTTGTCGGGGGCGGTGGAAACAGAGAGGCTTACCGGCTTCTTAGCCGGCTTGAGCACGGTGGACTTGATGAAGTTTACCAGCTCGTCCGCAAAGGTCTGCTGACCCTCCAGACTGGGGTGCCAGCCGCCGCCGGAGGTGTTCCGGGTCAGCTTGACACAGTAGATGCCGGCCTCTTCGCCACCCGCCTCGCGCACGATCTCCTCGACCTGACTGTTGATGTCGCCGGTCATCATATTGTAGATCCACACGATCTTGGAATTAGGATTCTTCTCCCGCACCAGATTCAGCATCTCCACCATGCCGGCCTTGCGCAGGGCGGCGTTGGACTGGTTGGAGTTGTCATTGGTGCCCAGAGCCAACACCACAATGTCAGGCTCGCGGGCAGCGAAATCGTAGGAGGTGTTCCTATCCCACTTGTAGCGCTGCAAAGGATAGACGTCCTGCATGGTGACACTGCCATAGCCGTACTTACAGCCGATACCGGACCATGCCACGTTGGAGAAGTCCGCACCCAGCGCCTGCGCGGTCAGGAAGGTGTACGCCTTAGTGCCATCCTGATACAGAGGCTTGCCGGAGTTCTGCGTAGAGCTGTTGCCCAGGTTGCCGAAGCCGGCAGAGATAGAGTCACCGATAAACTCGATGTACAGCTCCTTGTCGGCAGGCCTCTGCTGCAGAGAGCCCTTCAGGGAGATGGAGGAGATGCCCACCTCACCGGCATCGTGCTCCGTCTGGCGGTAGATGGCAAAGGTATGCTTGCCCTCCTCCAGACCCTCTGCCAGCTTGACCGTGATCTCGCCACGCTGGCTGATGCGGCAATAGTCGCGGGCCTTTTCCACGCCATCCACCACGATGGTGAAATACACACCGCCCAGATTGCTGGCATCGGTAATGCTCTTGGCATTAAAGGTGGCGGAGACCGTTCCGGAGCACTTGGCTTCAAACTCGATGCCGGACACAGACCAGTCCAGCATTAGGGTGCCGTCCACCAGCGCAGTACGGCCCTGGGTCTTGATCTTGTTCATCAGGCCCTCGATCTCATAGCTGGCGCCGTCCAGCAGCTCCAGATCCGAGAAGATGGGCAGGTGGTCGGAAGCATAGGTCACCATGGCATCGCTGACGGTGGTAGCGTACAGAGATTTCACCATCTCGTTGATCATCACGTGGTCGATGGTGCCGCCGCCGGCGTTGGCGTTGGAATCCCGCATACCGGTAAGCTCGACGTAGGCGTTGAACTCGTCCGCAGCAGAGCCGCTGTTGAAGTCACCCACAGAGACAATGGGCAGACCGTACTCTTCGCTGTACTCATTGATCTTCTGGGCGAACTCCAGGATCTGAGCGGGACGATGCAGGCCGTCGCCACTGACCTTACCGGCGTCCGGGTGCAGGTTGGTGACGATAAAGGTCTCGCCGGTGGCCTTGACCTTCATGACGGCCATATTGATGTAGCGCATACGCTGATTGCCCCAACGGGACTTGGTAAGCTTATACAACTCAGAGGACACCACCTCGATGGTGTCGGTGTTGTAGGCCAGCGCGGTGCACATATAATCCTCTTTTTTGCTCTCGGGGTCCACGGTGTTGACAAACTCGTAGTTGGGCAGCGCGGTGCGGATGCCCTGATACCAGTTGTAGCTGAACTCCTGGAATCCGATCACATCCGGCGCGTAATACTTGATACAGGCCGCCGCATTGCCGTCGCGGGTGCCCTCGCCGCCGTTGAGCAGCTGATCCAAGGTCTTGCCCCAGCTGATGCCGCCGTTATCCACGTCGTCATCCATCAGCACGTTGTAGGACATGACGCGGATGTCGGTGCCGGAGGCCCTTTTCTTGTTGCTGTTGCCCACGTAGCCGGAATCGTCGTAATCGTCCTCGTCGTATTCCACCAGATTTACCTCGTCAAAATAGTATTGGCCGGCATCGGCGCGGTAATTGCGGATGCGGATGGTGACCTCATCGCCGTTACTGTGGAATTTCAGCACCGTCTTGACCCAGACACCGACGGTGCCGGGATACTGGCGGTTGTCATTGCGGGTGAAGAAGGTGCCGCTCTTCCACTCATAATCGGGGGTGGCGCCTTCCACGTCAAAGTAATAGGCGGGGTTGGTGCTGCTCCCGGCGAAGCAGTAATACCACAGAGACACCACGTAATCAGTGTCGGGAGTGACCGCCACTCGCTGCTCCGCCAGCAGGGCGCCGGAGGAGGACTCGTCGGTCTTCAGCGCGGCGTTGCCCTGGTGTACCTGCACGCCGGCGGTGCTCTTGTTGACCACCGCCGCATTGGCGCCCAGAGTCCAGCCATCGGCGCCATTCTCAAAGCCGCCGTTGGTCAGAGTGCTGGCCTCCTCACCCTCTGCCGGGGCAACAGAGATATCGTCCACCACGATGGTGGCGTTGTCCGCGTTGGCCATCACCATCAGCCGCAGAGAGGTGGCGTTGCCGCTGTTGAAGGGGAAGGAGAACTGCTGCCACTCATCGGTGACATCCAGCGTGATCTCTTTAAGATTGGTGGAGCCGTCCTTGAGCAGCAGGTTGTAAGAACCGGAGTGGTTCTCCGCCTTTTTGGCCCAGGCGGTGATGACGTAGTCGGTGTGGGTTCTGACCGTGATGTACTGGTGCAGAGAATTCCACTTGGTGCTGGTCACCTCAACGCCGGTGGCGCTGTCGTGACCCTCCACCTTTCTGGCGGTGACGGCATCGGTGACCCAGTGGTCCAGGTCACCAAACTCAAAGTCGCCGTTGTACACGTATCCATCAAAGGTGGCCGTTTCCTCGGTGATGCAGTAGAACTGGAAGCCGTCGATGTAAATATCCTCCGGCTGGCTGGTGCCGCTGCCGTTGAAGTTGATATACACCTCGTCCGAGGGAGCCACAAAGGTGAACTCCTTCAGGGTCCAGCTGGAATGGCCGGTGTCGTACCAGGCAGTCAGGAACTTATTGTTCGTAGCCAGATCGGTAAAAGACATATTGACGCCCACGGCGTTGACCTTGATCCAGAAGGAGACGTAATACTCCTTGCCGGCCTCTACGGCCACGGTCTGGTGCATCATACTGCCCCAGCCGCCGTTGCCCTTCAGGTGGGCGCCGTAGGAGCCCTCCTTAGCGGCGGCCGCATCCGCGGCCGTGCCCTGATAGACGGTCCAGCCGTTCATATTGCCGGCCTCGAAATCGCCGTTCACCACCACGTTATCGCCGGTGGGGGTGGGGGCGGCGGCCAGCGCCGACAGAGGCAGCGCGGTCATCAGCATTGCGAACACCGCCAGAACAGCCAACAGTCTGCTTGTTTTTTTCATTGGTGTGTCCTCCCTATGTATTGTATTTTGAAGAAAGGTCTATCCTCTTTTAGTTTACCAGTTTACGGTAAATATGTCAATCGTTTGCGAACAAAAGAAAGGCGGCAGGGGATTTTCCCTGCCGCCGATAGTGCATTTGCCGTTATTGGCTTATAGCTTAGCCTACACGGTAGCCGTTAGCGTTGACGTAATAGCCATCTACCCACGTATTGTAGACCATACGGCCGTTGGCATCCAGATAGCACCAGCCCTTGGAATCCTGGACCCACTGATTGGTCAGACAGTAGCCGTCGGCGCCAATGTAGCACCAACCCTTAGAGTCCTTGACCCACTTGTTGGTGACCATACGGCCATTGGCATCCAGATAGCACCAGCCCTTGGAGTCGGCCACCCACTTATTGGTGACGCAGTAGCCATCGGCGCCCACGTAGCACCAGCCAACGGAGTCTCGGATCCACCGGTTGGTGGCCATACGGCCGTTCTCATCCAGATAGCACCAGCCCTTGGAGTCGGCCACCCACTTATTGGTGACGCAGTAGCCATCGGCGCCCAGGTAGCACCAGCCCACAGAGTCCTTAACCCATCTATTGGTGACCATACGGCCGCTTTCGTCCAGATAGCACCAACCGATGGAGTCGGCTACCCACTTATTGGTGACCATGTAATAGTCATCGCCCAGGTAGCACCAGCCCACAGAGTCCTTGACCCACTTGTTTCTGACGCAGTAGCCGTCCGCGCCCACGTAGACCCAGCCCTCCGGATCCTTGACCCAACGATTGGAGACCAAATAACCGTCTGCGCCTGCATAGCCAACACCATACTCATCCGCCAAGAAACTTTCGGTAACCAAATAGCCGTCTTCGTCCACATAACGGATGCCATTCTCGTCAATGATGAAAGAAGAAAAAACCCAGTATCCGTTCTTGTCCACATAGCACCAGCCGACAGAGTCCTTGATCCACGTTTCAGTTGCCCTGTAACCATTCGAATCCAAGTAGCACCAATTATCACCGTCTTGCGCCCATTTTTCAATCGCCGGTTGACCATCAGGGCCTAAATAGCGCCAACCAACAGAGTCTTCCTGCCAACTATTGGTAGTGATATAGCCATTGTCGTCTAAATAAAACAAGTAGTCATCTTTTTGAACCCACTCGTTCTTGACCATTTCGCCTTCGCGATAATAGACCCAATTGTCGCCCTCTTTGACCCAGCCGTCTTTGGCCGGCGCCTCCACCGTCACGGTGAAGGTAGCGGTCTTGCCGGCCAGGGTGACGGTTACGGTCTGTTCGCCGGCCGTGTTGGGGTCGTAGCCGCTGACCGTAAAGCCGGAAAAGGCCAGGATGGTCTCATCGTCGCCGTAATGCACCCGCACAGACAGGCCGGTGGTATCCAGCGCCTCACCATAGGCATACTCCGTCTTATCCGGGGCACTCTCCACCACGATGGAGTGAATGTCCGCCGGGTCGATATCCGCGATATCGGTCCAATCCAGCTCGCCGTCGTTGAAATGATCGTCCGCAGCCACAGTCAGCGGCAGCAGGGCAATACACAGAGTCACAGACAGCAGGAATGCCAACAGTTTTTTCATAAATCTTTCTCCTCTGCACGTATTAAGGACAGCCGCAGAGCGTCCTCACCATCTCCATTATAACATATATGCACCGATTTTCAACCCCAAAAATGTGAAAATGCGTTTTTTGCTCTGTGAAAAGAGAGAAACCGCCGGGAGAGAAGCTCTCTCCCGGCGGCTTTTTAGACATTATATCAAGAAACCAAAACGCCGGAGGCATTGAAGGTATATTTCTTACCGCCGATGGTGACCGTCTTGTTGGCGACCATATAGCCGTTGCCGTCCAGATAATAGCGCTTGCCGCCATCCTGAACCCAGGCGCTTTTGGTCATGGAGCCGTTGGCATTCAGGTAGCACCAACCGACGCTATCCTTCTTCCAGCAGTTGGTGACGGCGTAGCCATCGCCACCCACGTAGCACCAGCCAACACTGTCCATCACCCAGCCATTGATCTTCATGGCGCCGCTGCCATCCAGATATACCCAGCCCTTGGAGTCCTTCATCCACTTATTGGACACCATATAGCCGTTCTGGTCCAGATAATACCACTTGCCGCCGTCCTTGACCCAGGCGGACTTGGTCATGGAGCCGTTGGCGTTCAGATAGCACCAGCCGACGCTATCCCGCTTCCAGCAGTTGGTGACCGCATAGCCATCGGCGCCCACGTAGCACCAACCAACGCTGTCCATCACCCAGCCATTGGTCTTCATGGCGCCGCTGCCATCCAGGTATACCCAACCCTTGGAGTCCTTCATCCACTTATTGGACACCATATAGCCGTTTCCATCCAGATAATACCACTTGCCACCGTCCTGGACCCACTTGCCGTAGACCATACGGCCGTTCTGGTCGAGGTAGCACCAGCCCAGAGAATCCTTCACCCAGGCATTGGTGACGCAGTAACCGTCGGCACCCAGATAGCACCAGCCCAGACTGTCCGCCATCCACTTATTGGTCACGCAGACACCCTGGTTGTAATAGGTCCATTGACTGCCGGATTTGATCCAGCCGTTCAGGGTCCTGGCCACGAAGGTGTAACCGTTCTCCTCGGCGTATTCCTGCGCATAGGAGCCGGCAACACCGGAGATAACGGTATCATCCCTATAACCGAAGAGCCACCAGCCGATATATTCCACAGAGGGCGGCAAATAAAGCTCTTTTAGCGTGTTGGGGGTCTCGGGATCGTTCTCCAACGCAAAGTCGGCGATTACCTTGATGCCATCCTTAACGATTAGCGTAGCGTTCTCTGGAATATCACCCTTGTAGCCATACAGGACGTGGTCCAGATACACCAGGCCCTCAGGCTGTGCCTCGTACCAGGCAGTACCGTCAAAGGTGTGACCGCCCATCTCGATGACGCTGGTGGGGAGATCAATAGCAGCCAGATCCTCACTACCCATAAAGGCGCCGTACATAATACCGGTCACACCATAGGGAACGGTAAGAGAAGTAAGGTCGGTGTCGCTGAATGCATACCTCGGAATTTCTTTCATCTGATTGGTCAGTTGCAGTTCCTTGAGGGGGCAACCGGAAAAGGCGCCCTCACTCAGCCATATCGCGGGATTGCCGAAGGTCACTTCACTAATGAGGGTATCGGCAAAGGCGTATTCACCCACATACTCAATGTGGGCGGGGAGATGTAGCTTGGTCAATGCCGTGCCGTAGAACGTCCAGTTACTGATCTCATACATATTCTTGCTGAACGTGACCGACGCCAAATTGCTGCAGCCCTCAAAGGCACCATAACTCACCACAGTCACGCTGTCCGGCAGCACCACCGAAGAGATCTCGGTATACGCAAAGGCCAGACTACTGATGTGATCTACACCCTCGCCCAGGTCCAAGGTGGCGATCGGCGTGTACGCAAACGCCTGGGAGTCGATATACATCATCGAGTCCGGAACAGACAGAGCGGTCAGACCGGATTCACGGAAGGCCCGGTAGCCGACCCACTCAAGGGTGTTCGGCAAAGTAATAGAGGTCAGTGCCTCGGTCTCCAGGAAGGCTTCTTCTCCGATCTCCACCAGTCCCTCTGGCAGGGCCACCACGTTCAGGGACGTGCACTGGGCAAAGGCGCCGTAGGCGATCTCGGTTACGTTGGCAGATACGGTCACCTGGGTCAGCTGATCGCAGCCGCGGAATGCGTTGGGGGCGATCAGCTGCACCGTGCCGGGCATCACATAGGTGCCAGACAGATTCTTGCTGACCAAAATGATCTGGGTCTTATCCTTGTTGTAGGTAACACCACTCTCGGTGACGAAGTTTGTATTGCCCGCGGCAAAGGTGACGGCAACATCTCCGTATGCAGGCAGGAACAAGGCGGAAATGTCGCTGACCGTGGCAGGCACCTCGTAACTCTCCATCGCGCCTGCCGCCAAGGCGATCACCTTGGTCATAGCCTTGTCGTACAGGACGTTGTCCTTTACACAGTAATAGGGGTTATCGGCAGACACCGTCAACTCTTCCAGGTACAGATCGGCGAACATTTCAGGGGTGAGTTCTTCCACTGCCGCGCCGAAACGGACAGCCCGCAAATTCCACAGACCCCAAAACAGATCTTCGTCCACGGTGACCACCGAATCGGGAAGGATCAACTCCTCCATCTGCCACCAGTCACCCAGATAGGACACGCCCACCACCGGATAGTCGCCAATGGTGGCGGGAATCTCCAGCACAGAACTAATCCCCAGCAGGTCGGTGATGATCGCGCCGTCATCCACCACGACGTATTCAAACTGGCCATAGGAAAGCAGCTCCACCACGTCCACCGTATAGGAGAACTCGTAGCCACCCACAGAACCATAGGCCGTGTTCTTACCCTCCAGCCAACGGTTTTCGTAGTTCTGATCCGTCCAGAACGCCAGATCAAGCCAGATACCGTTCCAGTCATGCTCCGTCTCATACCCATATCCCATATGGAGAACGGTGCCGTCATTCATGGTGACAGCCATGTGGTACGGATTGCAGTGATAATAGAAATACTCGGGGGAGGGTACGTTCTGCTGTATTTCCTCATCCCAGATCTCTTCCTGTGTCCAATACCCGTCCACGTTTTTATACAGAATGACGGGATCCACGCTGACCGACACCACGGGGCTTTCGATGATCTCCACCGCATAGTCGATATCGTATCCGGCTATGGATATATACACAGGGTTTTTACCCACCGTCCAGGGGGACTCTGCCCCTTGATCACTCCACCAATCTGCGTAATAATCCACGCCGTTCCACGTAAAGCGGAAATCCTCGCGTTCGCAGATCGTGACGGTGGTGCCACCCTGCAAGTGCAGCGTGATCTCGTCCGGTATGGCATCATAGGTGTTATAACGATAGTATTCCACCGTTTTATACTCGCCCAGATCTTCGTCCCAGACCTCATCTGTTCTCCATTCGCCGCAGCTTTCTTTAATGATAACGGCGTTCTCAAAAGAAGCCGACACGATGGGGCTTTCCACCAGCGTGACGGAAAAAGTGTCCTGCACGCCGGCAATCTCGCCTACCGCCGTATAGGTGTGGCCCACCTTCCACTCATTGGTATAGCTTTGATCGTCGGTTACGGCGATCTCAAGGTCACTTTCCTCTTGGTTAAAGGTCGACCCATCCTTACGGGTGATGGTATAGCTCAGAAAATAGTCATACCGCTGGGCTGTCCAGCCCACTTCTTCACCGTCAACTTCTTCGTAATTCCATTCGGTAGCGGCATCCTTGATGAGGGTGATGTCCTCAATATCGATGGAGGCAATATCCGACTCGGTAACCCACAGGGTGACCGGCGAATCCCCGTCCGGATCGTATACATAAATTTCCAGCTCATAGGTCTCGCCGGCGTTCAGCGTCACGTAAATTTCAAAATTGAGTCCATTTGCGTCATCACTCCAAGTCAACTCTTTTCCATGCTGGTCATACACAGCGCAGCGGGGATCCCGTCTGCCTTCGGAATAGATGTGGTAACCCTGGGTTTTGTCCGGGGTGAAGGACACATACACCGTGCTCGTGTCCTCCATCGGCAGCTCCATCGGCTGACCCAGCAGCACCGCCGGCACCTCCTCGGCAAAGGCCACTATCCCGCCAAAAGGAACGGCCGCCAGCAACAGCAGCGCCGCCAGCAAGCAGGATGCCACTCGTTTTACCTGTTTCATACGTACACCTCTTTCATTAAAATTGCCATTTATACTCAATGCCCGTCACAGACACCCGGCGCCTGCCCGGTGGCATAATAGCCTGTCTCTATTTTACTGCATCGGCGGGTAAAAAGCAACCCGGTTTCTTTACAAAACGTGCCTTTATGTACCCCGGCACAGTCTGCAAAATCCGTCTGGGTGTGGGCGGGCAGACCCTCCACAATGCTGGCAAACAGCGCCGCTGCCCTATTGCCGTCCCGGTTGCTGCCGTGCCACACGGCACAGCTATACTGGGGGGTCACCCCCACAAACCAGTTACCCGTACCCAGGTCGTCGGTACCGGTTTTGCCGGCCACCCGGATATTCTCACAGGCGGCATCCTCTCCGGTACTGCCCCGCTGGACCACACTCTGCAGCAATCGATTCATGATGCATCCGGTAGTGGGATCGATCACCTGCCGGGCCGTGGCGGCACATGTGTACACGGCGGTGCCGGCAGCATCCTGAATGGTGGTGACTGTGTAGGGTTGGGTATACATACCATAGTTGGCAAAGATCTGATAATAGCCCGCCATATCCACCGGGGATACGCCGACAAGCAGAGAACCCAGGGCAATGTTGCCGATGATCTCATCCTCGTCGGCATCCTCCATCCGCTGTCGCTCGGCGGTCAGGTCGATGTCAAAGCTCTGCTCCAGAAAATCCAGCGACCGGGACACCCCATACTTGTGCAGACAATGGACCGCAACCGTATTGAGCGAGTGGCGGATGCTGTCCCGTAGGCTTTCCTCCTCGTAGGAATACTGCGCCGTAGCGTTGGCCGGCCAGTTAATGGGTAGGCCGTTTTCTCCCTTGAGCTGCTTATAGGGCTCGTCTCTCCAACGGCTGCCCCAATGAATGAGGCCCGCATCCAGCGCCGGCGCATACACGCTCAGCGGCTTAAAGGCGGAGTGAGGCGATTGGGGTTGCAGCGCATAAGAGGCCTCCCCACCGCTGTATACGGCACACAGAGCGCCGTTCAGATCGGTTATGGCACAGCCGAAGGGCAGCCCCTCCGGCGCTGTCTCGTACGCAGAACGAACGGCGGAAAAGGTCACCGGATCCAAGGCGGTATGGATCGCATAGCCGCCGGAAAACAGCAGCCGCTCCGCCCGAGACTCGCTGCAATCCTTGGCCTGGGCCAGGGCGATCACCGCCTCGGTCAACGCCAGCTGCACGTAGTCACCATAGGCGGCATCCGTCAGGCTGTCGGTGCCAAAATCCAGTCGATCCGGTGTCCCCAGGACGCCGCCCTGGGCATCGTACACCGTCACCGGCATATAGGCTCCGCAACCGGGCAAGGTGGTCAGCAGCAGCACCACCGCCCATACAATACACAGTCGTTTCATCCGTTCCCCTCTTTCTCCAGTGCGGCCACATACGTAGCCAGTTCCTCCGGCAGCGCCGTATCCGGCTGGTCCTTGATCTTAGCTCCCAGGGGGCTGAGCCGCCGGGGAAGGGCCTCCAGCGCATGGGAGACCGAAATAAGCTCCCGCTTGCACCGCTCGGCACTATCGGTCATGCCCGCCTCCTGATACAGGCGGATGCCGGTGGCCAGCATATACGCATACTCTACGTACTCCGCCGTGGCAAAGGGTGCCAGCTCGATCGCCTGTTTTTTGTACCGGATGACCTGACCGAAATCCCCTATGGAATAGGCATAGCCGGCCTTGGCACTATAAGCCACCGACGCATACGGATTGCGCTCCAGAATGCGGTCAGCCAGCCGCTCCCGGGCCGCCAGATCCTTCTCCCCCACCAGCAGGTGGGCCTCGATGGTGGTGCCGGTGGGATACAATCCATAGGCGGCCTCATACCGGCCGAACCGGGTCAGCCCCTGGACGGTACCCATGTACAGGCACAGGGCGGTCAGCAGCACCGCCGCCGTGCCGGCGGCAGCCTTTTTGCGCAGGGTCAGTACCCGCACAGGCGGATCCGCCATAAAGACGGTCAGCAGCATAAACACGGCCACGTACTGCAGGTCAAAGTCAAAACACAGGTGCAGCAGCATCACCGCCAACACCAATTTATACCGCAGCGGGACCTGCCGTATGACAAAGGTGCGCACCGCTGCCGCCAGCAACAGACCGGTCGGGATCCAACCCACGTCCAGCAGTATCTGTAGTAGGTCGTTGTGCACCGACAACACGCTGTACACACCGGTCTGGACACTCTGCTCCAGATGGTAGTAGCCCATATATCCCAGGCCAAAGGGGTGCCGCAGGATTACCGGCAGGGCGTCGTAGGCGTACAGTAAACGGCCCACAAAGGTGCTCTCCTCCAAAGAAAAGCGTAAATACCGGGCCAACACAAGAAAATTATCCGTCACCGCACAATAGACGACCACCGCGGCCACGCCGCCGGCGATGCACCCCAGCGTGATCCACCGCACCCGGCGGCTTTTATTGGTAAACAGGGCTACGGCATTGGCTGCCACCGCCAGCACCAGCACCGTGCGGCTGCCGGTATACAGGATACCCGCCAGCAGCACCGCCACACCCACATAGTCCCAGACCCGCGGGCGCTCCTTGGTCACCAAAAGCAGCTGCGCCACCAGCAGGATCAGGGCAAAGGTGTTGGGATACTGCACAAACCCGGCCAACCGATCCGCCACCGTAAAAAAGGAGGACAGCCCCGGTATGTACATGCCGATCACCGACAGCACCGTCATAGCCACCGCCCCATAGGGCAGGCCGTTGACCACCTGCTCCCGGCCGTCCTCCTGCTGCATCAGCACCAGGGAGTACAGCAGCACCGGTAAAAACTTAAAAAATCCAAACACGGCGTCACCGCCGTCCACCGCCCACAGCGGTGTGACCCCATAGCCGCCCACCAGCACCGCCAACGCGATACCGGTCAGAGAAACCGACACCGTCAGCGCACCCCGACGCACCAGACGCACCAACAGCCACACCAGCATAAGCGCCGACAGGGCGCAGGACAGGTATACGTGGAATACACCCACGCAGAATAAGGCGCCATACAGCATCCACTGAGGGGCGGACAGCACCGGTATGTTCTTGGCAATTTTCATATCCAACGGCTCCTTGGGTGATATTGATTACACCCAAATTATACACGTTTGCTACCCTTTCGTCAATTAAAAAAGCGAACGGCTCCGTCCTTTGGACAGAGCCGTTCGCAGACTGTACAAGCTATTATTTCGCCGCTGTGGTGGAAGTGGTGTCCGACGAGGTGTCGGAGGTGTCTGCAGCGGTGGTGGTTGTGGTTGTGGTGGTGCTGGTGTTCTGCTGGGGCGGCTCCGGGGTGGCCAGCTGCACCAAGGCAGCCTGTACCTGGGCGTCCTCCGCCGGGGGCAGCAGCTGATACACGGACATCTGCTCCAGAGGCAGCTCTGCCGTGACCGCAGGCTGGATGCCCACACCCTGCCAGGAGCCACTCTTGAGCAGGCCGTACTCACCCACCGTCAATTTAACAGCGGAGGAGTCTGCATCCAGGGTGAAATACTCCTGATATTTGGCCTTGCCGGCGGTGGTCTGACCCACCACCGTGGTGAGGCTGGCGTCCTGCAGCACACCGGCAAAGAACTCCGCCTCGCCGGCGGTGCCGCTGTTGACCAGGGTCACCGTGGATACGCTGAGCTGATTGCTGTTGAAGGTGGTCAGCTTGGTGACCGTACCATTCACGTCCGTCATGGTGCCGTAGCTGCCCAGGGGCAGAATGTAATTGAGGATCTCCTGCACCGCGGCGGGGGAGCCGCCGGCGTTGTTGCGCAGGTCAAACACCAGACCGGTCACGCCCTGGTCCAGCATAGAGGACACGGTGGCCCGGAACTGCTCCGGCGTATTCTCATAGAAGGCGGTGATCTTGATATAGCCGATGGTATCCAGCATGGTATCCTGCACGGTGCGCACCGTATACTCAAAGGCGGTCAGCTCATAGGCGTGGGATTCCTCGCCCCGCTGCACGGTGAGCAGTATCTTCTCCGCCGTGCTCACCAGGGTCTGCAGTTCGGACAGGCTCTTGCCCTCTACGGCGGTGCCATCCACCGCCGTCACCACGTCCCCCACCAGCACGCCGGCCTTACCGGCGGCGGAATCCTTTTGCACACGGCTGACCACGATACGGGCGTCGCTGTTCAGGCTGAGAGCAACACCCACGTTGGTGGCCTTGCCCGCCAGACGGATCTTCTCTGCCGCATAGCGAGCCGGCGCATAGTACACCGCATAGGGATCATTGAGGCCATAGATATAACCCTGAGTGATACCCTGGCGCAGGGCATCCTCGTCCAGGTCGGGATAGTATTCCCGCACCTTTTTATCCACGTCGTTGATGTGGGTGTACATGGCCTGCCGCTCTCCCACCAGCTGCAACTGGTTGTTGAAATGCCGCATAGCCAGCAGCATGGTCAGGGAGATGGTCAGCGCCATGGTCAGCAGGATCAGGGTGAGCATGGTGCTTAAACTGATTTTTTTCTTCATGGTGTTCCCTCGTTTCAGTTGACGTTGGGATGTACATAGTTGGGATAGGGGTTGACCCGTGCACCGTCCACCCGCACCTCAAAGTGCAGATGGGGGCCGGTGACGTTGCCGGTGTTGCCCGCCTGGGCGATCACCGTCTTGCCACCCGTTACCTTCTGCCCCTCACGGACGTTCATCTTGGAGCAGTGGGCGTACATGGTGGTGATCTTACGCCCCTTGCTGTCTGTGCCGTGGTCGATGATGCAGCAATAGCCGTAGCCATAGCTCCATCCGGTGCCCCATTTACTGGTGCTGTTGACCGCAATGACCACACCGTCCGCCGCTGCCACAATGTTTTCGCCATACACCGGGATGGGACCGTTGGCGATGTCGATACCCTTATGCTGGGTGCCCCAGCGCGGCCCGTAGTAAGAGGAGATGGCCCGCACCGTGGGGATGGGCCAAAACATCTTATCCTGGTCGTACCGTCCGGTGGAGGCGGTGCTCTTGATCAGCGCCTCGATGGCGGCGTCCGCCTCGGCGATCTTCTTTTGGGTCTCCTTGAGCTCTGCATTGTAGGAGGACACGGTGGACTGGAGCTTGCGTATCTCGGACTGAGCCGCCGCATACAGAGTGTTCAGCTCTTTTTTCTTCTTATCGGAGGTTTCCTTGAGTTTTTGTACCTCAGCCTGCTCGGCCTGGATGTCGGCCTTTTGCTGCTCCAGCTCCTCTTTTTGCCGCTGGATATCCTCCAGGGCCGCCTCCAGCTGATCCATGGTCTGCTGGTCCCGGCGGGCGATGCACTCCGCCGCCTTGGACTTGAGCAGATATTCCGTATAGTTCTCGGTATTCAGCAGGCGCTGGATCGCAGACAGGTTGCCGCTCTTGGCGATGGCCCGCAGACGCTGACCCAGCAGCGTGTGGGTATCCTCGATGGCGCGCTCCTTGTCCTGGATGGCCGTCTGGGCGGCGGCGATCTCGTCGGTTTTTTGCTGAATGTTTTTGTTGATCTCGGCCAGCTGCTTTTCCAGCAGCTCGATCTGCTGGGTGGCGTTGTCGATCTGGGAGTCCAGCAGGTTTTTCCGCTTTTGGCTGGCGGACAGGTCGGAGCTGGCCGCCGCCAGGTCGTTTTTGATCTCCTTTTCCTGGGCCTCCAGCTTTTTAAGTTGGTTCTCCAGCTCGCTGCGGGTGGCCGCTGCCACCGTCACGGTGGAGAAGGAACCCGCCAGGGTCACCAGCAGCAGCATAGCGGCCAGCAGGGCGGTCCAACGGATCGTTTTGCCTTGTCTCACGAGCGCACACCCCCCTCTTGCTTGAGGTATTTGCTCATAGAGATGGCGCTGCCGCACACGCCCACCAGCATACCGCCCACCAGGAAACCCAGCAGAAGCGGCCGCCACTGGTCCGCAAAGGGCACCAGGGTGAGCAGCGGATTGTTAAACACAAAATTCTTGACCAGGGTGTGGTACAACAGGGCAATGAGCCCAAAGCCCACCGAGCCGGCGATGAGACCCAGCAGCAGGCCCTCCACCACAAAGGGGAAGCGCACAAAGCTGTCGGTGGCGCCCACCGACTTCATGATGTAGATCTCCAGCCGGCGGTTGTAAACCGTCAGCTTGATGGTATTGACGATGATAAACAGGGACACCACCAGCAGCACCAGGATGACGCTGCCGCCGATGGCCAGCACCACCTGCCGCACCCGGGTGAGGATGGCGGCCGTGTTGGCGTCGTAGGATACCTCCTCCACCCCCTCCAGGGCGGCGATGGCGTCCACCGTCTGCTGAAACAGCGACAGATCCTTCATGGACACGATATAGGTGTCCGGCAGAGGGTTGTTATCCCCCTCAAAGCTTTCCATAGTGTTGTCCTGCAGGGCGTCGCCGTACTGGGCCAGAAATTCCTCTTTGGACAGAAAATCCGCCTTGGCCACATTGCTCATATTCCGCAGGACGATGCCCACCTCCGCCACCTGCAGATCGGTCTGGTCGCTGTCCAGATACACAGCCACCACGTTCTGCTCGTAGGCGTTTTGGAACATCTTGTCCACGTTGACAAAGACCAGATAGGAAAAACCGGTCAGCAGCAAGCAGCACACCAGCACACCCACCGAGGCCAGGGCCATCAGCCGATTCTGCCAGGTGTTGCGGCAGCCCTCTTTGATGAGATATTGCAGCTCGTGGGGCTTCATACCGGGACGCCTCCCCTCTCGCCAGCCATATCCCCCAGGGATACGGTGGAGGGACGGTTGACCCGTCCGGTGTCCGCCACGATGTGGCCCTTTTCCAGCGTGATGACCCGATGGTCAAACTGGTGCACCAGCTCGTGCTCGTGGGTGACCATCAGCACGGTGGTGCCCTTTTCGTTGATGCGGGTGAGCATCTCCACGATGTCGCGGGACATCTGGGGGTCTACATTGCCGGTGGGCTCGTCCGCGATGATCAGGGACGGATTATTCACCAGCGCCCGGGCCAGGCCCACCCGCTGCTGCTCGCCGCCGGACAGCTCCAGGGGATAGCGGTTGCCCTTGCCCTGCAGGTCCAACAGCTGCAGCACGTAATGCACACGGCGGTTGATCTCTTTTTTGCGTTTGCCGATGACGTGCATGGAAAACGCCACGTTCTCGAACACCGTCATGGTGTTGATGAGACGAAAATCCTGAAACACGATGCCCATGGTGCGCCGGAAGTAGGGTACCTCCTTGCGCTTGAGCCGGGACAGACGGTAGTTGTTGACGATCACCTCGCCGGAGGTGGGTGTCTCCTCCCGGCGGATCAGCTTGAGAAAGGTGCTCTTACCGGCGCCGGAAGCGCCCACGATAAAGGCGAACTCGCCGTCGTCTATATGTAGATTTATATCCTCCAGCGCATGGCTGCCGGAGCCGTAGGTCTTATAGACCCCTTGGAACTCGATCATACTATACGCCTCCTATCAAAAGACGTTCAAAGAATGTCGGTATCTGCAACGTTAAAACATGCGGCCACGACCGATTAACAGTATACTATAAAACGAAGGGCCGCCACAAGTGAAAATCATTGGAAAAACCAATCACAGCCGCCGACAGAAAGGTGCCGGCGGCTGGATGCACAATACTACATGTGTCCCCGGCGAAAGATCAATACTTGACGGGGTTGGCACTGAGATATTTCTTGACCATCAAGGCAAACTTAAACACAATGGCGTCGTCAAACTCGCGCAGATCCAGACCGGTGAGCCGCTTGATCTTCTCCAGGCGGTACACCAGCGTATTGCGGTGGACAAACAACTTGCGGGAGGTCTCGGATACGTTCAGGTTGTTCTCAAAGAACTTCTGGATGGTGAACAGGGTCTCCTGGTCCAGAGACTCGATGGAGCCCCGCTTGAACACCTCGCGCAGGAACATCTCGCACAGGGTGGTGGGCAGCTGATAGATCAGACGGGCCACACCCAGGTGGTCGTAGCGGATGATGGTGCGCTCGTTATCGAACACCTTGCCCACCTCCAGGGCCACCTGCGCCTCCTTAAAGGAGCTGGCCAGCTCTTTGATGTTCTCCACAGCGGTGCCGATGCCCACCGTAGCCTGGGTGTAGAACTCGCTGCCCAAAGTGTCCACGATGGAGCAGGCCAGCTTTTCCAGGTCCTTGGGGTCGGTGCCGGAGCGGATCTCCTTAACCAGGGCGATGTCGCTCTCGTTGATATTGATGACGAAATCCTTGGCCTTATCCGGGAAGAGATTCTGCACCACGTCAAAGGCAGATACCTCGGTACGGGACAGAATACGGATGAGCAACACCACACGGCACACATCGTTGTTAAAGCGCAGCTCACGGGCCTTGAGATAAATATCGCCGGGCAGAATGTTGTCCAGAATCACGTTCTTGACAAAGTTGCTGCGGTCGAACTTTTCGTCGTAGAACTGCTTGATGTTGGTCAGAGAAACCGACAGGAGCGCCGCATACCGGGCCGCATTCTCATCGGTGCCCTCCACAAACAGCACGTACTCGTGGTGGGGACGGGAGCCAAAGGGCACGTAGGTATACCCATTGAGCACAAAGGCAGAGACCTCCGCGAACTGATCACCATTGAGCACAGAATTCTCCCCCACGCGACCCAGGTCGCTGCAGGCGATAACGGTCAGGCTCTCATCTACAATACCCACAGTACGGTCGATGGCCTCTTTGGTCTGGTGGATGATACCCTGGAACATACGGTTGGACATGGCAAGCACTCCTTTTCTGCAAACGATCGGCCGCAAAAACACCAAGAGGGTACACCTATGGTGCAGGCAGGACAAAATCCCGTGCAACCGATTCCGTATACTCTCTCCGCATCGTGCGGCGGCTTTTTTCATCATGTATGCTGTCGGTCTGTGACCCAGCAAAACATACCACTCTTATTTTATACAATTTTTTACCATTTTGCAAGAAAAAAACGCTAAAAAATCGTCTTTTTTTATGAAAATAACGACATAGCGTATTCGCGCAATGCCAACCAACTTCAAATCGGTACATTTCAGTGCGTTTTGTCCGATTCTTTCCGGCAAGGTGTCTGTCGTTTCAGCCAAAGCGAGCACCGTCCGTGCATCGCACATTACCGGATGACCGCCAAAGCAGACATAGCCTTTAGTTAACGTAGGTGATATACCCGACTCCATCGTGACTTTCTGCAGTGAACTTATGCTCGATCTCTGTACCATCCTCGTAACGCAAGGTGAAAGAAAACAAGATTTGGGGAAGGTCAAAGTTTACGTCGGCAGCCAACGCATCAAACAAGGCCTGATTCGGCTCCCACGAAAACAGAAGACTACCCTCTCCTTTCTGTATGTCCTTGTATACCTCTCGAAGAGAATCGCCGGGGATGATCACATGTTGCCCATATATCCAGCAATTACCGTGCCGATACACCGGCTTATCCACAACATGTTCTTTACCGCCTTCATCGATCAGACGATAGGATATATTCTTCGTCGATATCGCTTTTGCATAAATGGCGCATTGAACCTTGCCATACTTAGACTCGCACCTGCCACGAATCTCCCTGATCTTCGACCAATCCTCCACATCCAAGCAGAAACCACCGGTAGTTGCGTAGACAATCACCGCATCATCTTTGTGAGTGGCCGAAATACTGTATGCATATCCTTCCTCGGTCCAGGTCTGTTCCATCTGTGCCAAACTCTGCATCTTTTCTTGGCGGATCTGTTCAATCTCCGCCTCCGTCCGCCCCTGCACATCCGTCGCTTCCAACACAAACTGCATAGGAATGCTTTGATCCAAAGAGCTCACGGAGATCTCACCGTTACTATAGCAGACAGGTTGTAAAAAGCACTGCTGTGCCACCGAAGGCAGCCCTCCCACAGAAGGCAAAACAGACGTGTCGACGCCCAAAGGCAGAGCAGGCGTATCACCGCCACCAACATAAACACAAATCATTAGTATAGCCAAACATCCGACGGCCACGGAAGAAATCGCAGCACGCATTTTCTTCCTCCGATCGATCTGCACCCGAGCCCGTTCCAAAACGCTCTGAGCCATTTCATCATAGGATTTCACTCGTGTAACCCTCCTTACGTAATTCTTCCGATAACGCTTTACGAGCACGACTGGCTAGCATTTCTACTGCATGCACCTTCTTTTTCATCACCTTTGCCACTTGCTTGCAAGAAAAATCCTCAAAGTAAATCAGCCATAACACCTGTTGATAGTCCGGCTTGAGTCTACCCAGCGCAAGATGCACAGCCCGCCGCTTTTCTTCTCGGAAGTATAGATCCTCAACGCTATTCGATGTGGCTGTGTCGTCTGCACAAACGTCCAAAGAAACCACTGACCGACGTTTGCTGTGTCGAAGATAGTCGATCGCCCTATTTCGACCCATTGTATACAGCCACGTTTTGAAAGAACTGCTTCCTTTATCCGCCGGTCTACGTACCACCAAACGAACAAAAGTATCTTCGGTCAGTTCTTCGGCAATATGGATATCGTTCACAATACTGTTGATATACAAAATCAGCCCGTCTTTATAGTCGCGGACAATTTCGATCAATCCTGTTTCATCGCCGTCCAAAAAACGACGGTAACTGCTGCTGCCGCTATCCATATGCTCACCTCCGTTTGCCGTTCTTTCACCTGTTACACGAAACAACCGATCGTTTCCTCACGCAAAAGGATTACTCAATTTACCCGCATTCTATTTCGCCGTATCGCTAATGTTTTGTCCACCGTACGCCTAATGCGGGGGTTTCGTATGACAAAAAAACACCGCCGCTACCACAACAGCGGTAACGGCGGTGTGTACATCAACAATTAGTTGCAGATGGTGCGCTCGGTGTCCTTGTCGAACAGGTGCATCTTCACGTTCTCCAGAGCGACCTCGATGGTGTCGCCGGGGTGAGCGGTGGAGGTGGGCTCCACACGGGCGGTGAAGTCGAAGCCCTCGACGTTGACGTACAGGAAGGTCTCGGCACCCATCAACTCGGTGACCTCCACCTTAGCCTGCACCTTGCAGTCGGCGAACTCTTCCAGCAGACGGGGCTCGTCGTGGACATCCTCAGGACGGATACCCATGATGACCTCTTTGCCCACGTACTCCTCGATGCCCTTGCCCTCGATCTTGGCGGCCGGCAGCGGGATCTGATACTTGACACCGCGGCGGGTCTTGGTATCCTCGGAGCCAAACTCAACGTAGTAGCCCTTCTCGTTCTTGCCGATGACGGACTCGATGAAGTTCATCTGGGGGCTGCCGATGAAGCCGGCAACGAACATATTGCAGGGCAGGTCGTACAGACGCTGGGGAGTATCCACCTGCTGAATCAGACCGTCCTTCATAACCACGATACGGTCGGCCATGGTCATAGCCTCGGTCTGGTCGTGGGTAACGTAAATGAAGGTGGTACCCAGCTTCTGGTGCAGCTTGGACAGCTCGGTACGCATCTGGGCACGCAGCTTTGCATCCAGGTTGGACAGCGGCTCGTCCAGCAG
>JAFQKB010000080.1 GCA_017397125.1 Clostridia bacterium
CCTCTGGGAGAGGTGGCACGGCGTAGCCGTGACGGAGAGGGTGTAGGGACAGGCGTCCCCATAGCCTCCCCTTGTCAGGGGAGGTGGGTCGCCGCAGGCGACTCGGAGGGGTAGTTCCATTCGTCTCTCCCTCCGTCAAAAATCAAAGATTTTTGACACCTCCCTCGTCAGAGGGAGGCAAGGGCGGGTGGTCTCGACCGCCCGCAAAGATTACGCTAATCTCAAATCGTGCTCCGTATGATCTCTATTTCCGTCCCATCATAACACAAACCCGACGGTTTTGCAACCGTCGGGTTTTTCATTACTCATTGGGGTTTTCGATAATACCGGCAAAGAGAATGGTTTTCCCCGGCCCGATGATGGCAAACATAAAGGGGCGGTCTACGGTGAATTCAACATTCTCTATGGGGCCACCCATACCATACTCCATCCACGTAAAGGAGGCGGCGGTCACGCCCTTTTCATCCACCGTGACCCGTGCGGCCTGACGAACATGATCCAGCTTGACCGGATCGCTCTGCTTGGTGAATATACCGGTGAAATCCGCCTTTTCGGCATCAAACACGTCGGTGATACCCATCTGCGTCAAGTGATTGCTGAGATCCATATCCGATACCACGTCAAACTTGGGCAAGGTCAAATAGACGTTAACAGACTCTCTATCCTCATACGTCTTCGTACTCTCCAGTATGGTGAGCACCTGCGGATCGGACACCAAACTGGCTACCGACTCACCCTCGTTGGGCAAAAAAATGTATATACCGCATCCGTTTTTCATATTGAGGGAGGTGGCGGTGAAACGGTCGCCGGTATATACGTAGCTGACTTTTTCCTGATACATCATCGTGCAGGTAACGTCACCCGTAGCGGCGTGGAAAACACCCTCTCGGTTATTCTCTTCCTTGAACTCATCGATCCATTCGCCACGGAAATACAGGGTGCTCACCAGCGCCAGCGCGGTGGCAGAATCCAACTTCACGCTCTCCGCCTGCCGGGACAGCAGACCGCCCGTGTGGTCGTTGATCCAGCCCCGCAGCACGCCGTTATAGTCCTCGCTGCCCATATCGCCTCGATAGGCGGCGGCATAATACTGCTGAGCCAGGTTCGTTAGGGTGTCCAGATTGTATTCTGCACGATCATCCTGCGCCAGCCAAAGAGAATTGCCCAACAAACAGACCCCTTGGTCATCGTCCCGACACACACCCTCCCACAGGACTTTATTCTTCTGCCGAAGGGCGGCAAGATCCTCCTGCCCTAAAAAATTCAGGATCTGCTGACGGCTGTCACCGCCTGCCGTCTCCGCCAACATACTCAGCGCCACGTAGAGATTCAGCGGAGAAAACACCCGATTCTCTGTGCCGTCCCGCAACAAAGCCGCCATCGTGTCGGCATAAAAGGCGGTCATTCCATCCGCGTTCTGCTCCAACTGCTCTCTTTTTTGCTTTTGCTCTTCTTGCCACTCGTAATACTCATCGCTACCATAATCCGGCTCTCGATTTTGAGCCAAACACAGATAATCCGGCGTCGCCATAGCAAACACCCGGGACGGCAATTTCTGCATCGTAGTGGTTGTGGCCGTGGTCGCCGTAGTGGTATCGGTGGTGGTCGTGGTGGTGGAGATGTCCCCCACCGGCGGCTCCACCGGAGGCTTATCCCCGCCGCCGTTTATAGCCAGCAGGCATCCCACCAGCACGCACACACAGGCGGCCACCGCCACGGCGGCGTACCACCAGGGGCGGCGGGAGCGGGTGCTTTGCATCACACTCTCGATGATGCTATCGTCCAGACGCCCGATGGCGTCGCTGAGTTGCTCACGGTTCATATAGAATACCCCTCCTTCTCCAAATAGGTCCGCAGCCCCTTGCGGGTGCGGTGCAGGGTGCTTTTCACCCACGGCACGGTGGTGCCCAGTTGGGCGGCGATCTCCTGCAGCGACTCCGCAAAGAAATACCGCCGCACAAAGGCTTCTCTGGCCCGGGGCGCCAGGCCCGCCAGATAGTCTCCGATGGCCCGGGCCAGCAGGGATACGTCCAGGTCCTCCTCCGGCTGCCGGCCGCCGGGGACACAGTCCCCCAGCTCCTCCAGGGACAGGGCATACTGGGAGGGCAGCCGCTTCTCCGCCGTGCGGCGGCGGTAGCGGTCGATGGACAGCTCCCGGGTGATCTTGCTCAAAAAGGCGCACAGATGCACCGGCCGGTGGGGCGGCATGGTGTTCCAGGCCCGCAGATAGGTGTCGTTGACCGTCTCCTCGCTCTCGGTCCAGTCCGCCAGGATATGCTGGGCCACCGCCAGCAGCCGGTCGCCGTAGCGGTCCTTGGTCTGGGTGATCGCCGCCTCATCCCGCTGCCAATACAGTTCTACAATACGGTTGTCGTCCATGTCATCACTCTCCCCTCTACCCTCTATGCCGTATTTATTTGGAAAAGGTTGCATGCTTTGGTGCTTTTTTCTTCATTTTATCTCGTTTTGTCCCTTTTTGCAACAGAAAGTGAGGACTGCAGAGCATCCTACCCTGCAAAAAAGACCCCGCGATGCCGCGAGGTCTTTTCTCTATTTATGCTTGCTGCTCCCATTCAGCCCGCAGGGCCTGGGCTGTCTCCAGCACCTCCCGCAGGGTATCCAGGGCGTCCTTGCCGCCGTTCCTGTCGATGCGCACGGCGTAATAGGGCTTGGAGCCGGCAGAGATCATCACCCGTCCCTTGAGGGCGGCGGTCAGCCCCGCTCCCAGCCGCATATCCAGTTTTTCACAATAGAGCAGCACCGATTCCTGCTGCTGACGGATCTCCCGGATGCCCAGCGCGGCCGCCATATTGCGCAATAGCGCCACGTCCACCAGCCCCTGCACCGCCGCCGGCGGCTCGCCAAAGCGGTCGATGAGCTCGTCAAACACGTCCATAGAATCCTCCACCGTGCGGATATCCGCGATGCGGCGGTAGATCTCCAGCCGCTGGGCATTCTCCCAGATATAGCTGTCGGGGATGTGGGCGGTGATGGGCAGATCCACCAGACACTCCACCGATTCGGCGGCGGTCTGGCCCTTTTCTTCCCCTACGGCGTCGGCCAGCAGCTTCAGATACATATCGTAGCCCACCGCCTCCATATGGCCGTGCTGCTGGGCGCCCAGCAGATTGCCGGCACCCCGGATCTCCATATCCCGCATAGCGATCTTAAAGCCGGCACCGAACTCGGTAAAGTCCCGCATGGTCTCCAACCGCTTGGTGGCGATATCGGTGAGTTCCTTGCCCCGGGTAAAGGTGAGATAGGCATAGGCCCGGCGGGAGGAGCGACCCACCCGCCCCCGAAGCTGGTGCAGCTGGGAAAGACCGTAGCGGTCGGCGTTTTCGATGATGAGAGTATTCACGTTGGGAATGTCCACACCGGTCTCAATGATGGTGGTGCACACCAGGATATCCACCTCGTGCTCCAGCACCTGGCGCCAGATCTCGGACAGCTCCTCCTCGTTCATCTTGCCGTGGGCCACGGTGATGCGGGCCTCGGGTATCCGGTTGTGGATGGCGGCGGCGCACAGCTCGATGTTGTCCACCCGGTTGTGGAGATAATACACCTGTCCGTCCCGCCGCAGCTCCCGGCGGATGGCGTCGTCGATGACCCCGTTATCCTGCTCCAGCACGTAGGTCTGCACCGGGCGGCGGTCCTGGGGCGCCTCCTCGATGACCGACATGTCCCGGATGCCGCTCATGGCCATATTCAGGGTGCGGGGTATGGGGGTGGCCGACAGAGTGAGCACGTCCACGTTGGGGGTCATTTCCTTGATGCGCTCCTTCTGGGCCACGCCGAAGCGCTGCTCCTCGTCCACGATGAACAGCCCCAGATCCCGGAACGTCACGTCCTGGGACAGCAGTCGGTGGGTGCCCACGATGATGTCCACTTCCCCGTTTTTCACCCGACGGACGATCTCAGCCTGCTGCTTCGCCGTCCGGAAGCGGGAGAGCATCTCCACCTGCACCGGAAAGCCCTCGAACCGCTTGAGAATGGTGTTGTAATGCTGAAAGGCCAGGATGGTGGTGGGCACTAAGATGGCACACTGCTTAGACTGGCTGACGCACTTGAACGCCGCCCGCAGCGCCACCTCGGTCTTGCCAAAGCCCACATCGCCGCACAATAGGCGGTCCATGGGCACCGCCCGCTCCATATCGCCTTTGATCTCGTCGATGCACCGGAGCTGGTCCTCGGTCTCCTCGTACTCAAAGTGGCGCTCAAAGTCGTACTGCCACTCCTCGTCGGGGCCGAAGGCGTAGCCGGGGGACGCCATCCGCTTGCCGTACAGCGCCACCAGCTGCTTGGCGATGTCCTTGACAGCGGTTTTGACCCGGGTTTTCGCTTTCTGCCACTCCTGCCCGCCCAGGCGGTGCAGCTTAACGGTGGCGTCCTCCTTGGTGCCGATGTATTTGGACACCAGATCCAATTGGGTAACGGGGACGTAGAGGGTGTCCCCCTTGGCGTATTCCAGCTTGATATAGTCCTTTACCACGCCCTGGACGTCGATCTGGTGTACCCCTTGGTACACGCCGATGCCGTGGGCGGTATGCACCACGTAATCCCCGATCTGCAGTTCCGACAGGCTGTGGATCTCCAGGCCCTTGTCTCCCTTGCGGCGGCTGCGGCGCACCGGGCGGTGTGCCCGTCCGTGGGTGAGCACCGCCAGCCCGGCGGCAGGCAGCTCCATACCGGCGGAGATGCCGCCGGCCATCACCAGCACCTGCCCGGGGATGGGAGCCTCCGGAGACCTGGCGAACAGAGCGGGCAGACCCGCCTTTTGCAGGTCCTCCGCCAGCACCCGGGCCGCCTTTTCCTCGCTGCCGGCCAGCACCACGCAGGCCATCCGCCGGTGCAGCAGATCCCGCAGATCCTCCGCCAGCAGCTCCACCCGTCCCGACCACACCGGCAGCTGCCGGGCGTCCACGGTATACATCTTACTGAGAGTCAGGTCGATTCCGCCCCGGGAGAAGGCGTCCATCAGCACCGTAGGACGGCGCTGCAGCTCCCGCTGCACCTGTTCCCAGGACGGGGCGTACTCCATCAGAGCACGGCAGATAAGACCCTCCTCCAGGAGAGCCGTTTCGTCCTGCTCCAGCTGCCACAGATAGGTGCGTACCCGCTCCCGAACCCGGGTGGGCTCGGATACCAGCAGCATCGCGTCCCGCATATAGGTGAACAGATTGGCTTTTTCCTCGTAGATGAGAGGAATGTATTTATCCATGGACCCGGGGGTCACGCCGCTTCGCAGCCGGTCCACGTCCTTCATCAGGTTTTCTTTCAGCAGCGGAGCGTTCTTGCCCCGCTGGGCGGCGGCCAGCGCCTCGATCCCGGCCGCCAGCGCCGCCGGGTCGTCGTACATGATCTCCGCCGCCGGAGGGATGGATACCGCCTCCAGTGGCTCGGTGCGCCGCTGGCTGATGAGGTCAAAATAGCTGACCGTGTCCACCGCATCCCCCCACAGCTCGATGCGGATGGGATAGGGGCAGGCGGCGGGATACACGTCCACGATACCGCCCCGCACCGCAAACTGGCCGGGGCCTTCGATCTGGGCGCAGCGCTCGTAGCCCGCCGCGGTCAGTGCCCGGGGCAGGTCCTTTACCGGCAGAGGGGCGCCGGCAACCAATTCAATTGTCCGCTCCAGCAGGGTGTCCGGGGGGATGGTGTACTGCATCGCCGCATCGGCGCAGGCCACCACACAATCGTAATTTCCCTCCGCCATGGCCGCCAGGGTGCCCAGCCGCATCTGCTCGTACTCCCGGCTGGCAGACTCGATGCGCCGCAGAGAGAGCTCCCGGGCAGGCAGCTGCAGCACCCGCAGGCCCATGGCCTGCAGATCCTCGCCCATCCGGGCGGCCTCCGCCTCATCCCCCGCCAGCAGGACGGCACGCCGCCTGGTGGCGCGGATCACGCCGGCGGCAAACAGCGCCTTGTGAATGTGGGCCAGACCCACCAACTGGATGGGGGTGCGCCCGGCGGTCAGGTCCTCGCAGACGCTGCGGAAGGCGGGCAGCGCCGTCAATCCTTTATCCCAAATGCTCATAGCTTACCTCAGTAATCGCTGATTTAATCGAAGTGCGATTATCAGCGAGATAGTTTTTCGTTAGAATGGTAAAAAAGCACAGGCAATACTGAATGTATTGCCGAGCATTTTTGACCGTTTAGACGGGAAAATAGCCGCTGAAAATCGTGCATTCGGTTGAATCAGCGGTTACATTAATGAGAATACTTGTTCATCGCCGCCTCGATGTCGCCGGCAATGATGACCTGTGCCGCCCCCGCCGCCTTTTCAAAGGCGGTCTCCATCAGCGGCTGCTCGTCTTTCTTATACTTGCTCAGCACCCAGTCCGCCAGGTCGTAGGCGGGGTGGGGCTTGGCGCCCACGCCGATGCGGACACGGGGAAAGGTGTCCTCTCCGATGCACCGGATGATGCTGCGCAGCCCCTTTTGTCCGCCGTCGGAGCCTTTTTTGCGCACCCGCACCACACCCGGATCCAGGGCGATATCGTCGGACAGCACCAGCAGCTGATCGGGGGTCAACTTGTAAAAGGCCATAGCCGCCTGCACCGCCTCGCCGGAGTTGTTCATAAAGGTCTGGGGAAACAGCAGCATCACCTTTTTGCCGGCGATGTCACCGGTGCCGGTGAGGGCCTTAAACTGCCTTTTGTTCAGCACGATGCCGGCGTCCTTTGCCAGCAGGCACAGGGCGTCGTAGCCGGCGTTGTGCCGGGTGTGCTCATAGGCCATGCCGGGGTTGCCCAGCCCCACCACCAGCCAGTCGATGGCGGTCTTTTTCTTCTGAAAAATCATAGGATTTCCTCCTTTTATAAACAGCACAACACGCCGGACATCGCAGGACGTCCGGCTGTGTATCGTTTATTCTGTCACCCAGTATACCAAAAGACGCGGCCCTCTGCAAGAGAATTTTGCGCAATGGAAAAATCATTTGTTGCGAAATAGCGTTGTAGGGCACGGCGTCCTCGACGCCCCCACGAATTCTATCCAACCTTTGTGTGACACCATAGGGGCGATTCACCAATCGCCCGCCCGCAAATCCGCACCAATCCCAAACCAACTCCTCCGGGATCGCATCCTCCTCTAGCCACACCCTCAAAATGCCAAAATCCACGCCGGCAAAAACCAAAAACACGCCCCAAAAAGCCCCTCTACCCACGACCGGGCAGAGAAAAATCGGCAATATTGACCGAAAACCGCTGCCAGCATTACCCAAAAATGCACAAAATGTAGTTTTTTCCGTTTTTTGCAAAAAAGGGTGGTAAAAATTTGACATATCTGTTATAATAGCAGATGGCTTTGCGGACACTAAGCGGGCAGGACGGGATCATATCCCGGACAAGCCTGCCCCTCCGCAAAGAAAAATCTGAAAAATTGAGAAAGTTGGAGGTAACTAAGTATGAGTCACAAGTTTGTCTACCTGTTCAGCGAAGGCGACGCCAGCATGCGCGAGCTGCTGGGCGGTAAGGGCGCCAACCTGGCCGAGATGACCAAGATCGGTCTGCCCGTGCCCCAGGGCTTCACCGTTTCCACCGAGGCCTGCACCCAGTATTACGAGGACGGCCGCAAGATCAACGACGAGATCAAGGCTCAGATCATGGAGCACATCGACAAGATGGAGGGCATCACCGGCAAGAAGTTCGGTGACAAGGAGAACCCCCTGCTGGTGTCCGTTCGTTCCGGCGCCCGCGCCTCTATGCCCGGTATGATGGATACCATCCTCAA
>JAFQKB010000081.1 GCA_017397125.1 Clostridia bacterium
GAACGGCGGTGGATGAGGTGTTATAAAAACAATCCCTCCGACCTCGTCGGCTTTTGTACTGACCTGGGAATATGGCGATAGCCATATTCGAGAGGCGACAACGCGATTTGCGATACAAAGCATCTAAAAGCCGCCTCGGCCACCTCCCTTTACACAAGGGAGGCTTTTGTTAGGCGCTACATCAACCCATTTATGGGTAGCTAGTAATCGATGCGTGGCTGACAGGCCAACCAACAGCGCACTTGTGCGCCGCCAGTAGTATTAGGGCTATGCCCGAAAATGAAATGCGGGGGGATCATTATTGTTGTGGGTAAGATAGCCGAACGGCTACCTTATAATCGTTTGATGTCCTGTGCTAGAGGCACTCTGTTTAATCTTGCTCTGTTTTGGCGTGCATAGGCAGAGGGGGAGCAGCCGTACCAGTCGTGAAATTGCTTGGAGAAATGTTGAATACTGGCGTAGCCCAGTTGTGCAGCCACCTCTCCAATACTTTTCCCCTTTTCACTCAGCAGCGTTTTGCTTTCTTCCAGGCGCATACGGGTTATATACTTGCCCGGCGTGGTGTTGAGGTAGGCTCTAAACAGAAACGTAAGCTGAGAGGTGCTGACGTTGACAAGTCCGGCCAGATCCGAAACACTTAGCTTATCGTAGACGTGCTCTGACACGGTCTGCATAGCTTGGTTAATGGTGCGCTGATGCACCAATTCGGATGCGGGGGAGGGCAGCTTGGCTTGTGCAGAATACGTCGGTGTACGAAGAATCTGTAAAAGCAGTAGCTGAGTTTGAATATACAGATACTCGTCGTGATAGGGCGTGTCTTGCTCATAGGCAAGTAGCAGAGAGTGAATGCTGTGTTGCGCCGCGGCCGATAGGGTAAAAGCCCGATTGATGAATGGAGAAAAATCGTGTTCCTCCCAGGAGAAGGAAATGGTAATGAATCGTACGTCCTCGTCGGCATATTGCATGTGCCATTGCTTCGAACCGAAAATCAAAAACTGTTTCGAGTGCAGTGTGTGTTTTTCACCGTCGCAGAAATTGTGTAATTCCCCTTTTTCTACGTAAACCAATTCGAGCGGAGAATGCTCTTCGCCACGAAAGAACAGGCCACCGGCTGCGTCCTGACGGAACAGCGTATATATCTGAAAGCTTGGAATGTTGGATAACGTTTTACGGATATTGGCGTGCGCAACGGGCTTGTGCGGGTGGAGAAAGTCCGTGTCACCCACCACCGCACTGTCCGGCTCCAGCGAATAGAACCCGAATCGAACGTTTGGATGAATTCTGACGGCACGATCCAGATAATACCGGACTTGTTCACCATGGTCGTCGATCACCAGCACCACCATGCCGGTTTTTCGATTCCAGTATGTGGAGTATGGGTAGCAATATATCGGCATTTCATCGCTGTCCGTTATTTTCGTATACTGTAAGGCTTCGTCCGATATTTTGTGAATGTTTTCCACCAGTCCAAATTGGGAAAAAGAAGGATCCAGCAGGTGTTTGATCATAGCAAGAATCTCCTTGTGCGCCTAGTGATTTTATAGAATTATATTGTTTTTTTGAGAAAGAAGCAAGTGGTTTTACAAAATAAGCACAAAATTTATACATTTCAACACGAAGAAAAGGGGAGGATTGTCATTTGGAACGGAAGTGTATATTATAAGAAATGCATATAAGTGCAAACAAACCTCAAAAGATCCAAGAAAGGGAGAAGTCGTATGAATCGTTTTGGAATTGAAATTGAAGTAAAAAACAAACCGTTGCTGGATCCGGAGTTTATGCCGATCGGCCTGTTCAACAAGGCGTATTTGAAGAATGCCCAAAAGCCGGTTTCCCTGGCGGTGGAGCGTTCCAATGGGCAGATGGCTACGGTTCATACATACATTCACGGCACCGAGGAGATGGCGCAGGCGGACGCCTATTACGTGGATCGCCTGATCAAACAGATCCTGTGGATGAAGGGCGGCTTCCGTGTTTACGTCAGCGGAGACGAAGCCGTGTTCAACAACCTGAAGTCTGCCTACACCGAAGCGGGCAGCCGTGCCTTTGATGCCACCTTTATGGCCGGCGTGTACGAGCACCCCTTTGAGGTGGTGTGGTGCGATAAGGTGCCTGAAGAAAACGGCACCTCGCAGGCTATCGGCCGTCATCTGGGCGGGTGCCGCATCGGCTTTGACGCCGGTGGCAGCGACCGCAAGGTGTCTGCAGTGATCGACGGCGAGCCCGTTTTCTCCGAAGAGGTGGTCTGGTTCCCGAAAGTCAATTCGGATCCTGATTACCACTACGAGGGGATTGTGTCCGCACTGAAAACGGCGGCAGAAAAAATGCCCCGTGTGGATGCGGTGGGTGTGTCTTCTGCCGGCATCTATATTGACAACTGCACCATGGTCGCCTCCCTGTTCCTGAAGGTCCCCAAGGATCTGTTTGATGCCAAGGTGAAGGATATTTATATCCGTGCTGTCCGGGATACCTTTGGCCCGGACGTTCCTCTGATCGTGGCTAATGACGGCGACGTTTCCGCACTGGCCGGTGCTATGGGTCTGGGCGAAAACGAGGTACTGGGCATCGCTATGGGCACCAGCGAGGCCGTTGGCTTTGTGGATGAAAAGGGCAATATCACCGGTTGGCTGAATGAGCTGGCCTTTATGCCGGTGGATGCAAACCCGGATGCCATGGAGGATGAGTGGTCCGGCGATATCGGCTGTGGCGTAAAGTATTTCTCCCAGGATAGTGTGATCAAACTGGCGCCCAGAGCCGGCATTGAACTGGATCCGGGTCTTAGTCCCGCCGAAAAGCTGAAGGTGGTGCAGACCCTGATGGCGGAGGACGACGCCCGTGCTACCTCTGTGTATGCGTCCATTGGCACCTATCTGGGCCATACCCTGGCCTATTACTACGAGCTGTATCACTGTAAGCACGTGCTGCTGCTGGGTCGCGTTATGTCCGGTAAGGGCGGTGACCTGATCCTGAGCGAGGCCAAGCGTGTGCTGGCTGAGGAGTATCCCGAGTATGACGGAAAACTGTTCCCTGCGCTGCCGGATGAAAAGTCCCGCCGTGTAGGCCAGTCGGTGGCCGCAGCCAGTCTGCCGGAGGTGTGAGATATGATTATCGGTAATGCGAAAGTGTACATAGACGGTCGTTTTCACGACGCATCCGTGGCGGTGGAGAACGGTCAGATCGTATCGATCGGTGAGGCACAGGTCGCTTGCGATTTGGACGCAAACGGAAAGTACCTGCTTCCCGGTTTTGTGGATATCCATACCCACGGTGCCATGAACGAAGATTTTTCGGATGGTAAGGCCGATGGCCTTGTCACCATGTCCCGCTACTATGCCCAGAATGGTGTAACCTCCTTCGTAGCCACGACCATGACACTGAAGGAGGAAACGCTGCGGCCGGCCATGGAGGTCATCCGTGATTTTGTGCGTCCGGATGACGGCGCCAAGTGTGCGGGTATTCACCTGGAAGGCCCTTTCCTGTCCTATGCAAAGCGTGGTGCTCAGGCGGCCGAGAATCTGCACGCACCGGATGCGGCGATGTTTGGCCGTCTGAATGAGGCCAGCGGCCACCGTGTGTGCCTGGTGACGGTAGCCCCGGAGGAGCCGGGTGCCATCGAGTTTATCCGGGAGGTTTCTTCCATTTGCACCGTCTCTGTGGGACACACGACGGCGGATTACGACACCGCTATAGCGGCCTTTGAGGCGGGCGCCAGCCATGCAACCCATCTATTTAACGGAATGCCGGCCTTTGCTCACCGTGCCCCCGGCGTGGTGGGTGCGGCGTACGATGCCGGTGCGACGGTGGAGCTGATTTGCGACGGCCTGCACATCCATCCGTCTGCCATTCGTGTTACCCACGGCTTGTTCGGGAAAAGGATGGTGACCATCAGCGACTCGTTGCGCTGTGCCGGTATGCCCGATGGTGAGTATGAGTTGGGTGGACAGCCCATCGAGATGAATGGGGGAAAGGCAACCCTGCTGGGCACGGATACGTTGGCCGGTTCCTCCACCAATCTGCTGCAGGAGTTGCGCAATCTGGTCCGCTTTGGTATTGAGCTGGAGGATGCGATCTATGCGATAACCGAGGCGCCGGCCCGGGCAGTTAAGATGGCCGATAAGATGGGCCGCATCGCTGTGGGTATGCCTGCCGATCTGGTGATGCTTACGCCGGATCTGCAGCTGGATGCCGTCTTTGTGGATGGCGCTCGTGTAGTGTGATTGGTGATGCTTTCGAATATAAATAGGGGGATTCACCAGGATGAATAGTATCATAGCAGCCGATCGTGCTGCACTGCAATTTGGTACGGACACATTTTTGTGTGCCGAGCCCTATGGCGAGGGTCACATCAACGAGACTTATGCCGCCTACTACCGCAAGGCAGACGGCACTGAATACCGCAATATTCTGCAGAAGATCAACAATTACGTGTTCCCGGACGTGGACGGGTTGATGGAGAACATCAAGGGCGTTACCGACTATCTGCGGGGCATGGTGGGGGAGCGGGAGACCATGACCGTCATCCCTGCCAAGGATGGCAAGACTTATTACCTTGACCCGGACGGCAACTACTGGCGCAGCTATGTGTTCATTGAGAATGCTACCGCCTATCAGAAGATTGAGAAGGATGCGGATTTCTTTACCTGCGGCGTGTCCTTTGGCCGCTTCCAGCAGCAGCTGGCGGATTATCCCGCCCACCTGCTGCACGAGACCATTGTCAACTTCCACAATACTCCCTCCCGCTACGAGGCGTTGCACGCCGCCATCGCCGCCGATAAGGCGGGCCGTGTGGCCGAGGTGGGGGAGCAGATCGCCTTTGCGCTGGATCGTGAGTCCGGTGCCGGCGTGCTGGTGGACGGCATGGCGAACGGCACTCTGCCTTGCCGCGTAACCCACAACGATACGAAGCTCAACAATATCCTCATTGATGACGAGACCGGCCGTGGCCAGTGCGTTATCGACCTGGATACGGTGATGCCCGGTGCCGTTGCTTTTGATTTTGGTGACTGCATCCGCTTTGGCGCCTCTACGGCCGCCGAGGATGAGACCGATCTGTCCAAGGTGGAGATGAGCTTGCACTTGTTCCGTGTATTTGCCGATGGCTATCTGTCCACGGCGGCGCCCTTCCTCACCGATGCGGAGCTGGACAGCCTGGTGGATGGTGCCCGCCTGATGACGCTGGAGTGCGGCGTCCGCTTTCTCACCGACTATCTGCAGGGTGACGTGTATTTCCGCATTCACCGTCCGCAGCACAATCTGGACCGCTGCCTGACCCAGTTTAAGTTGGTGGCGGATATGGAGCAGAAAGAGGCTGAAATGCGTGCCATTGTCAAAGAACTGGCTAAAAAGTATCGGGAGGAATGATTGCTATGAAGTATATCGTTGTCAACACCTATGAGGAGCTGAGCAACAAAGCCGCCGACCTCATTGCCGCTCAGATTCTCGTTAAACCCCACTGCGTGCTGGGTCTGGCCACCGGCTCCTCTCCCGTGGGCACCTACAAGCGGCTGATCGCGGATAACGCCGCCGGCAAGATCGATTTTTCCACCGTCACCAGCGTCAATCTGGACGAGTATGTGGGCCTGGACGGCTCCAACGATCAGAGCTACCGTTATTTTATGAATACCAACTTGTTCGACCACGTCAACATCGACAAGGCGAAAACCTTTGTGCCTAACGGCTGTGCCGCTGACCTGAAGGCGGAGGGCGAGGCCTACGACGCCATGATCCGCGACCTGGGCGGCATCGACCTGCAGCTACTGGGCATCGGTCTGGACGGCCACATCGGCTTTAACGAGCCGGATTATTATTTCACCGGCCCCACCCACGAGGTGAAGCTGGACGAGTCCACCATCCGGGCCAACGCCCGTTTCTTCCAAAGCGAGGACGAGGTGCCGAAGACCGCCATCACCATGGGTATGCAGTCCATCATGCAGGCCAAAAAGGTGCTGCTCATCGCCAACGGCGCCGCCAAAAAGGCCATCATCGAAAAGGCCTTTTTCGGCCCCATCGACCCCCAGGTGCCCGCCTCCATCCTGCA
>JAFQKB010000082.1 GCA_017397125.1 Clostridia bacterium
AAACTCTCAAAAAATGGTATCAACACAGGCTACTGCCTGTATCAATCAATTCGTTGAGTTTGTAACTCATTTTCGACGTCTAGCGTCCGAAGGGCTTACGCCCTTCTGAAGAATGCTTTGCATTCTTCCCTTAGAAACAATTTCTTGTTTCCGGATTCTTCTCATACTGAGTAAGAATTAACGGGTATTGTGTGTGTTTTCGTTCTTGTCTTACACTGTTTAATTTTCAAGGTCCTCTCGAGTTGCTGTCGCAACTCGGTCAAATACGGCAAGCCGTATTTGCGGTGTGCTGCTCGTTAAAAACCATCGGTTTTTGCGGCGGCTTTGCTATAATACCACACAGTATCGCGGTTGTCAACACTTTTTTTGCATTTTTTACACTCTTTTTTCTGCCGATTTTTGCCCCCTAAATCTTGTGGTTTTTAGTGGTTTTGCTCCACTATATTTAGGATACAAAAACGCCGCCGGACAGGCCGACGGCGTTTTCTTTGTGTAATATTGACAAGAGGCTCACAGAGACAGCCACACGCCGGACAGAGACGGCAGCACCAGTCGGTCGCCCTCCACGCGGCCCTCGCCCATAACCATCCGGGCATGTGCAAAGGATGCGGGCAGCTCCACCGTCTGCGGGGCATCTCCTCGGTTGACGGCACACAGCAGCGCCCCCTCCGACCACCGACGGACAAAGGCGACCACGTCCCGTCCGGCGGCCAACGGCACAAAGCTGCCCTCCGCCAGAGCGCCGCAGTCCCGTCGGGCTGCGCCCAGGCGGCGGTACCAATCCAGCAGCTCCGCGTCCTCCTGCCCCCAGGGGTAGGTGGCCCGGTTGAAGGGGTCCTTGTACCCCTCCATGCCGGCCTCGTCGCCATAGTAGATGCAGGGCACGCCCGGCAGGGCAAACTGCAGCAGAGTGGCCAGCCGCAGCCGCCGCAGGCCCAGCCGCCGCTGGTCGGCGGTCATCTGCCGGCCGGCCTGCCAGCCACGGCCCCGGCCCTGGCCCGGCTCGCCGCCCAGCAGGGTCAGCGCCCGCTCGGTATCGTGGGTGCCAATATGATTCATTAATATATGCAGAGCCTGGGGCGGGTAGTTCTCCACCAGGTCCGCCACGCCGTGGACAAAGGCCTCGCCCTCCCCCTCCAGCAGAAACCGGAGGATGGCGGAGCGGAAGGGATAGTTCATCACGCTGTCCAGCTGGCGCCCCAGCAGATAGCGGCGGCGGTGGCCGTAGCTCTCCTTGGTGGTGGCATCCTCCCACACCTCGCCCAGCACCAGAGCGTCCGGGTCGGTGTCCTTGACACGGCGGCGCAGGGCATCCAGAAAGCCGTCCGGCAGCTCATCCGCCACGTCCAGCCGCCAGCCGGAGGCACCGGCCCGCAGCCACCGGGCGGTGACGCCCTCCGGCCCGTTGATATACTCCATAAAGTCCGGGGCCAGCTCATCCACCTCCGGAAGGGTGTCAAAGCCCCACCAGGAGCCGTACTCGTTGGGCCAGCGGCGGAAATGATACCAGGCGGAATAGGGGGAGGCGGGCGAATTGTAGGCGCCGTCCCCCGGATAGCGCCGCTCCCGGTTGAAATACACGCTGTCGGCGCCGGTGTGGCTGAACACGCCGTCCAGCACCACCCGGATGCCCAGCCGGGCAGCCTCCTCTGTCAGAGCGCGGAAATCCTCGCTATCCCCCAGCAGCGGGTCGATGCGGGTATAGTCCGCCGTATCGTAGCGGTGATTGGAGTGAGACTCAAAGATGGGGTTGAGATACAGGCAGGTGACCCCCAGGCCGTGCAGGTACTCCAGCTTCTGCCGGATGCCGGCCAGGTCGCCGCCGAAAAAGTCGTTGTTCCGCACCCGGCCCTGGGCGTCCGGCTGCCACACCACCGGCTCCTGCCAGTCGCCGTGCAGCACCCGGTCGGCGGGAACGCCGGCCTTGGGCTCGCCGGAGGCGGCGAACCGGTCGGGAAAGATCTGATACATAATACCGCCCCGCAGCCAGGCCGGGGTGGTGTAGCCCGCCTCGTAGCAGGTAAGCTGCCAGCAGGGGCCGGACTTGCTGGGGGAATAGGCGGCGGTGCCGTCCGGCTGGCGCACCAGCCAGCCCTGGCCCATGGCCACCCGGACGTGAAAGCCGTACCAGTAGATGCCGGGCTCGGCCGGCGTGTAGTGGAGCTCCCACCACTCGTGGCTGTCATCTGCCATACCGGCCCAGTACATATCCATCTCCCGGGGCAGGCTGTCCTCGGTCTGCACCGTCAGGGTGACCCGGGAGCAACCCCAATCCCGGGGCATACACACCCGCAGGTGCACCGCCGTGCCGGTGCAGACCGCACCAAAGGGCGACCGGTATTGCGGGTCGCGGGAATCGAAAAACGCAGGCAAACGAAAACACTCCTTGCGCGAATATATTTAGGGATAATGTATAGTATACCCCAAGCCGGGCCAAAGGTCAACCGAGCCGGATGAAAATTTTGTGGTGATTTGGGTGGGTTGGATAGGATTTGTAGGCGAGGGCTTCTGCGCCCTCCCGCGAGGGAAGAACAGATCTTTACGGGACGGAAAACCCGTCCCCTACGGGGTTGGTTTAAGATTGTGGAAAGCCAACATGCGGGCGATTCGTGAATCGCCCCTACAAGTCCGCAACAACCTCATTTCATTTCTCATTACTCGTTCCTCATTACTCATTAGAAAAAACGCCCGTTGCCGGGTGGCAACAGGCGTTTTTATCATGGTTTTGATCAGCCCAGATTCTTTTTCAGCGTATCCAGCTGAGCGCGCAGCTCGGCAGGCAGATGATCGCCGAACTTCTTGTAGTGCTCCTCGATCTCGGCGGCCTCCTGAGCCCACACGTCCTTGTCGATGGTCAGGATGCCCTTGAGGGTCTCCAGATCCATATCCAGGTCGGTCAGGTCGATGTCCTCCGGCTGGGGCACGTAGCCGATGGCGGTCTCGGTAGCGGTGGCCTTGCCCTCGCAGCGGTCGATGATCCAGTTCAGCACACGCATATTGTCGCCGAAGCCGGGCCACAGGAAGTTGCCCTCGTCGTCGGTGCGGAACCAGTTGACGTTGAAGATCTTAGGCGCCTTGTCGCCCAGCTTCTTGCCCATTTCCAGCCAGTGGCGGAAATAATCGCCCATGTGATAGCCGCAGAAGGGCAGCATTGCCATAGGATCGCGGCGGACCACGCCCACGGCACCGGCGGCGGCAGCGGTGGTCTCAGAGGCCATGGCGGAGCCGATGAACACGCCGTTCTCCCAATCGCGGGACTGGTAGACCAGCGGCGCGCACTTGGCGCGGCGGCCGCCGAACACGATGGCGGAGATCGGAACGCCGGCGCCCTTGTTGAACTCGTCAGAGATGCAGGGGCAGTTCTCAGCCGGCGCGGTGAAGCGGCTGTTGGGGTGGGCGGCGCAGGTGGACTTGTCCGCCTTGTTGAACTTGGCGGGATCCCAGGGATTGCCCTTCCAGTCCAGCGCGTTCTCGGGCAGGTTCTTGTTCAGACCCTCCCACCACACGGTGTTGTCGTTCTGGCACAGAGCCACGTTGGTGAAGATGGTATCCTTTTTGGTGGACTCCAGGGCGTTGAAGTTGGAGTGCTCGTTGGTGCCGGGGGCCACGCCGAAGAAGCCGTTCTCGGGGTTGATGGCGTACAGACGGCCATCCTCGCCGATCCGCATCCAGGCGATATCGTCACCCACGGTCCACACCTTATAGCCCTTTTCGCGCAGATAGGCGGGGGGGATCAGCATAGCCAGGTTGGTCTTGCCGCAGGCGGAGGGGAAGGCGGCGGCGATGTAGTGGACCTCGCCCTTGGGGTTCTGCAGGCCCAGGATCAGCATATGCTCCGCCATCCAGCCCTCTTTCCAGCCCTGGAAGGAGGCGATGCGCAGGGCAAAGCACTTTTTGCCCAGCAGCACGTTGCCGCCGTAGCCGGAGTTGACCGAGATGATGGTGTTATCCTCGGGGAAGTGGCAGATGTACCGCTTTTCGGGATCCACGTCGCAGCGGGAGTGCAGGCCGCGGACCCAGTCGTTGCTGTCGCCCAGCACGGTCCACACCTCGGGGCTGACGCGGGTCATGATCAGCATGTTCAGCACCACGTAGACGCTGTCGGTGATCTCCACGCCGATCTTGGCCAGGGGGGAGCCGATGGGACCCATAGAATAAGGGATAATATACATCGTGCGGCCCTTGTAGCTGCCCCGGGCGATGTCGTACAGCTTTTTGTACATCTCCTGGGGGTCACACCAGTTGTTGGTGGGGCCGGCCATCTCCCTGGTGGAGGTGCAGATAAAGGTGCGGTCCTCTACGCGGGCCACGTCGTTGGGGTTGGTGCGGTGCAGATAGCAGCCGGGCAGGATATCCTGGTTGAGCTTGTGCAGCTCGCCCTGCTCCACTGCCACACGGCGCAGCTCCTCCCGCTGCTCGTCAGAGCCGTCCACCCACACGATCTCGTCGGGGGTGAGCAGAGTCTTCATCTCCTCCAGCCAGGCCAATACGGTCTTGTTGTTGGTCATTGTGCATTCTCCTTTCATTATGGGCGGGCGTTTCTGTCGCACAAAAACGCCAACTGTTCACAACTAACATTATACAGAAAGCATTTGGTTTTTGCAATAGGTGTTTGTTAATTTTTTGATAATTCTGCGCATTCCCAAAATCCGGATGGTTTTTGTGTGGGATTTTCATTGCATATTACAAGGAACTGTGCTAAAATACCGGCATAAACTGGTGTCAAGAGGTGTTCCACTATGAACTATTGCGGCTATCATACCCACACGACCTTTTCCGACGGCAAAAGCAGCATGGAGGAGATGGTGCAGTCCGCCATCCGGCTGGGCATGCCGGTCATCGGCTTTTCCGACCACAGCGACTCCCCCTATCAGGACTACTGTATGCGGCAGGCGGACTATCCCGCCTATCTGGCCGAATTGCGCCGGATGCAGGAGAAATACGCCGGGCAGATCACCATTATGCGGGGCATCGAGCTGGACTCCCACTCCGACCCGGCCATCGTGAAGGATCTGGATTATTTCCTCTGCTCGGTGCACGAATTGGTGTTTGAGGATCGGTTTTACGGCATCGACCACGCCGCCAGCCTGCAGATGGACTGCATCAATAACGAGCTGGGCGGGGACAAGCTGGCCTTTGCCAAATGCTATTTCGACCAGCTAGTCGCCCACGTGCAGAAAAACAAGCCCACCATCGTGGGGCATTTCGACGTGATCACCAAATTCAGCCTCATGGACGAGGAGGACCCCGCCTATCAGCGGGTCGCTCTGGAGGCGCTGGAAAAGGTGGTCCGGGTGTGCCCGGTGCTGGAGATCAACACCGGCGCCATCTCCCGCAAAAAGCGGGACATTCCCTATCCCGCGGACTTTATCCTCTCCGCCCTGCGTCAGATGGGGGGCAAGATCATCCTGGGCGCCGACACCCACGCCGCCGACACCATCGACTGCGCTTTTCCGCTGGCGGTGGAGATCGCCAAGAAGAATGGTTTCGACACCCTGCTGACCCTCTGGCCCGACGGGTTCCACGAGGAGAAGATATAAACGACAAACAGCCGAGGCAACGGTCGTTGCCTCGGCTGTTCTTTTTATTTCGTCATAGGTAAGGTCAGCTCCACCTTAAATAGGTCCCCGTCCACCGTCAGGCTCAGGGCGCCGCCCTGCAGCTCCATCAGGCTGCGGGCGATGGACAGACCCAGGCCGCTGCCCTCGGTGTGCCGGGCGCTATCCCCCCGGACAAACCGCTCCAGCAGCTCCTCACTGTCCATATGCAGCGGGGTGCGGGACACGTTGCGGAACACCACGTGGGACTCGCCGCCGATGGCGGTCAGGTCCACGTACACCCGGGTGCCGGGCATGGCGTACTTGCAGATATTACCCAGCAGGTTATCCAGCACCCGCCACAGCAGCCGCCCGTCCGCCAGCACCGTCACCGGCACCTCCGGCCGGTGCAGCAGCAGGGTCAGGTCGGCCGCCTGGGCCTTTTCGGCGTATTCCCCCATCACCTGCTCCAGCAGCACCCCCATCTGGCAGGGCTCCAGCGCCACCGGCAGGTTGCCGGTGGAGGCCTTGGAGGCCTCCAGCAGATCCTCCACCAATTTCTTGAGCCGGGCGGACTGGCGGGACAGCACCTCCAGGTACTCCCGCAGCACCGGGTCCTCCGGGTTTTGCTTTTCCATCAGGTCCACGTAGTTGATGATGGAGGTCAGGGGGGTCTTGAGGTCGTGGGACACGTTGGTGATCAGCTCGGTCTTAAACCGCTCGCTGCGCAGCCGCTGCTCCACCGCGTCAGACAGGCCGTCGCCGATGTGGTTGACGTCCTCGGCGGCGGTCCGGAGCGCGCCGGGGAGACGCCGGGTGTCGATCTGGTGCTCCACCTGCCCGGCGGCGATGCGGCGGATGCCCTTTTGCACCCGGATGAGCCCCAGAGCCAGCAGGACGATCAGCGGCACCAGCAGCAGCTTTTCGAACAGCCACAGCAGCAGCAGATTGTCCGGCTCCCACATATTGACCCAAAACAGCGCCAGCTCCAGCAGGGAGATGGCCACAACGGACAGCAGCACCTGCCATAGCGCCGGCAGATGGCGGCCCACCGCCCGGCAGCCGGCAATCAGCCACCGCAGCACCCGGCCTATGAGGGTGTTGCGCCACAGGGTGCGGGTCTTGACCCGGGTGACGATGCTCAGAACAAAGTTAAACAAAAGCCCCAGCAGGACCAGTCCCATCACCGCCACAAAAACCAGGGTGACGATTCCGCCGCTGGTCTGGGCGGCCACGTACACCGCCCCAAAGCCCACCAGCCCGTACAGCACCGCATACACGTCAAAGGGGATGCGGTCGATGGGGTTGCACACCGGGCCGTCCGTGCCGTTGTGATGGCCCGCCACGCTGCACAGAAACACAAAGCACACCAGCATCAGCACCCAACAGGCGCCCCCCAGGCCCATACACCACCACCGGTGGGTGTGCCACCAGGTGACCACCCGCACCCCCACCTCCAGCCAACTATCGCCGGTGAGGGTGTCCGCCGCCGGGCAAAACAGGGTGGCGCTGACCCGGCCGGTCTCGTCCTTTTCAAACTGGTCAAAATAGGAATACACGTCCACGGAATAGGCCAGATAATCGCCGCCATCATAGGTGGCGGCCAGCACCGTGCCGTCCCGGTAGGTGATCACGTAGGAAAAGGGCATATCCTCATACACCTCGTCCACCGTGCCGGTGAGCACAAAGTCCCGGGCGATCTCCCAATCGTACAGGCTGAGAAAATACTCCGCCACCTCCCGCTGGGCCATCTCGGTGGTGCCCTCGGCACCGGCGATGAGGATGCTCAGGCCGGCGCCGCCGGCCAGCACCAGGCCGCCAAAGAACAGCGCCGCCGTCAGAAACACCGCCGTCACCTTGGCAGGCAGGCAGTAATACCATTTTCGCTGGGTCATCCCGATTCGCCTCCCGTCTCCAGCTTATACCCCTGGCCCCACACCACCTGGATGTACCGGGGCTCGGCCGGGTTGATCTCGATCTTTTCCCGCAGGTGGCGGATGTGCACCGCCACCACCCCCTCGCTGCCCAAGGGATCCTCCTGCCACACCCGGCGGTATATCTCCTTGGGGGACATGACCGTGCCGGGGTTTTCCATGCACAGCTTGAGAATGTCGTATTCCAGCGGGGTGAGGCTGACCGGCTCGCCGTCCACCGTCACCTGCTTGCGCCGGTCGTCCAGCACCAGGCCGCCGGCGGTCAGACAATGCTCGCTGGCGGCGGCGCGGCCGCCCAGGCTCATATACCGCCGCAGCTGGCTGCGCACCCGGGCCAGCAGCTCCACCGGGTTAAAGGGCTTGGTGACGTAGTCGTCCGCCCCCACGTTGAGCCCCAGCACCTTGTCGGTGTCCTCGCTCTTGGCGGTGAGCAGAATGACCGGCAGATTGTACCGCTGCCGCAGGACGGCCATGGCGGTGATGCCGTCCATCTCGGGCATCATCACGTCCATCAGCACCAGGTGGATGTCCTCCCGCTCCAGCACCTCCAGGGCCTGGCGGCCGGTATAGGCGGCGTGGGTGGTGTAGCCCTCCGCCTCCAAATATATCTTCAGCGCCGACACGATATCCCGCTCGTCGTCGCAGATGAGTATGTTTGCCATAGTCCTCGCCTCCTCGCAACACCAGTATACACCCAACACCCTTTAATGGAAAGAGGGAATGTGATTAAGAATTGATTAAAAAACGGACAGCGTAGCCCCACGCTGTCCGTTTTTGCTTATTCCGTAATAGGCAGGCTGGCCACGGCGTTGAGCTCCATGCCCGCGGTGCGACCGCCGAGCAGCTCGTAATAGCCCTGGGCCGCCACCATAGCGCCGTTGTCGCCGCACAGGGACAGGGGCGGAGCGTACAGCCGGTAGCCCCGGTCGGCGCAGGCGGCCTCCATCCCCGCCCGCAGGCCGGAGTTGGCGGACACACCGCCCGCCAGCACGATGGTATCGGCGCCTATGTCCCGTGCCGCCGCCACGGTGTTGCCCACCAGCAGCTCGGTGACCGTGTGCTGAAAGGAGGCGCACAGATCCGCCTTGTTGACCGTCTCGCCCTTTTGCTCGGCGTTGTGCAGGCGGTTGATGACCGCCGTCTTGAGCCCGGAGAAGCTGAAGTCGTAGGGGCTGCCCTCCACCCGGGGGCGGGGCAGCACGTAGGCGGTGGGGTCTCCCTCGTGGGCCAGTTTATCCAGCGCCACGCCGCCGGGATAGGGCATACCCATAGCCCGGGCCGCCTTGTCGTAGCATTCGCCGGCGGCGTCGTCCCGGGTGCGGCCGATCACCTCAAACCGGGTATAGTCCTCCACCCGCACGATATGGCTGTGGCCGCCGGACACCACCAGGCACAAAAAGGGCGGCTGCAGGTCCGGGTGGGCCAGATAATTGGCGGCGATGTGGCTGCGCAGATGGTGCACCGGGATCAGGGGCTTGCCGGTGGACAGCGCCAGCCCCTTGGCGAAGCTGACCCCCACCAGCAGGGCGCCGATGAGCCCCGGGGCATAGGTGACCGCAATGCCGTCGATATCCGCCAGAGTGACGCCGGCCTCCGACAGAGCCCGGTCCACCACCCCGGAGATGGCCTCCGCGTGGCGGCGGCTGGCGATCTCCGGCACCACGCCGCCGTATTTGCGATGCTCCTCCACCTGGGAGGCGATCGCATTGGACAGCACCCGCCGCCCATCCTCGACGACGGCTGCTGCCGTCTCGTCACAGGAAGATTCGATTCCAAGAATTAACATAGTTATTACCTCAAAACTCGTATAGAATGTATCGCTACGGACGAGACGGCGCTCGCACCGCCCTCGGGAATATGGCGCCAGCCATATTCGAGGAGCGACAAGAAGAACCGCGACAAGCAGAAACTACCTGTCGCTCCGCTCATCACAAGAAGATTCAATACCAAGAATTAGCATACGCGTTAACTCCTAACTCCTAATTCCTAACTCCTCACTGAAAATACAGAGAATAAATAGCCGCATCCTCGGTGGGGTCCCGGTAAAAGCCGGGGCGCACCCCATCCCGGACGTAGCCGGCGCCCTCGTACAGGGCGATGGCGGGCGCGTTGGACACGCGCACCTCCAGGGTGATGCGGTACAGACCCTGGGCCGCCCCATAGGCGGCCAGGTCCTCCAGCAGCGCCCGGGCGACCCCCTGCCGCCGGGCGGCAGGGTCCACCGCCAGGTTGGCGATAAAGCCCTCGTCCACCAGGTGGTGCATCCCCACGTAGCCCAACACCCCGCCGGCATCGTCCACCGCCACCCGGAACACCCCGTGGGGGCCATCCAGCTCCTCCGCCAGGGCCGCCGCGGACCAGGGGGCGGCAAAGCACGCCCGCTCCAGCCGGGCCAGGTCCGGGATATGGCCGGCCTGCATGGATACGATCTGCATCGGGACACACCTCCTTAAAGAAAATGGGGGCAGAGTCCCCTCTGCCCCCTTCGCTCTGCAATGATTACATATTCTCCTCGATGTAGGTCACCAGCTGGCCGACGGTGCGGATCTTCTCCACCATCTCGTCCGGCACCTCGCCGATGTTGAACTCATCCTCCAGGGACATCAGCATATCCACCAGATCCAGAGAATCCGCGCCCAGATCGTCCACGATGTCGGTGTCCGGGGTGATGCTGTCCGCATCCACGTCAAACTGACTGCTGAGGATCGCTTTGACCTTTTCCAATACCATATTCATTTTCTCCCTTCCTAATGCGTCCGGGGCCGGGAAGCACACCGGATCCATCGTTTGTCTGTGGGGGATGTCGTCCCCGCTACTCACATATTAGGGGATAGACGGCCGTTTGTCAATGGTTTTTTGCAAAATCTGTCATCGGTCACTTCCGATTCTGCTCCAGATACTCCTCCAGGCACAGGCCGTTGTCCATAATGGCGTGGGCAACGGCGGGGTCCCCCACGTAGCGGAAATGCCACGCCTCGTAGACGACGCCGGTGACCGCCTCCTTGCCCTTGGGGAACCGCAGGATAAAGCCGTAATCGGCGCAATGCTCTATCAGCCACGCATAGGCGGCGGTATTGGCAAAGCTCTCGTTCAGCAAGGTGTTGCCGCTGCCGTACAGATCCACCGCCAGGCCGCTGTTGTGCTCGGAGAAGCCGGGGCGCTTGACCTCCTCGCCGGCCTTGGTCTGCAGCACGATGGGGTCGGAGTATCTGCGTTTGAGCGCCTCTACCTTCTTCCAATACAGACGCTTTTGGTGAGAGTAGGCGCGGTAGGAGGACTGAACTCCGATATTATGGGCCTTGCCGGCCTCCAGCATGGCGATCAAGTCATCGTACATGCGGGCGTCCACCTTTTGGCCGCTGTTGACCTGGGCGTATTTGGATTCCACAGATTTCATGGTCACCGACTCGTCGTACCCCTCTTTCATGGGGTTCCAGTCGTTGACTAGCAGCAGCGCCCAGGGGATCTCCGCCCCGTCCGGATAGCTGGCCGCCTGCACATACCGCCCCGCCGGGTCAAACTGCAGCATCCCGTCCCCATCGATGTAGCGGTCGCTGTACTGGGGGCTGGTGGTGGTGCCGGCCTGGGTGGCCGTCGTGGTGGTGGACGGAGCGGCGGTGGAGGGAACCACGTACTCGGCGCTGATATAGGCGGTCTGTCCCATCAGCGAGATGCGGTACCAGCCGCCCTCGGCACCCAGCACCTCCACCGCTTTGCCTGCCTCCAGCACGCCCAGCACCTCGTACTCGGTGCCCGGGCCGCTGCGCATATTCAGCGCGTCGGTGGTCACGTAATATCCCGCCACAGAGGGCGTGGTGGTCGTGGTGGTGCCGGGGCTGCTCTGCGGGGCAGAGGAATCGTCGGGCTGCGGCGCCCCCAGGATGTCCCCCAGCTGGGGCCACAGCAGGCCCACCGCCAGAGCCAGCACCGCCAGCGACCCAATCAGCACGACGGCCATCGCAACCGAGCCGCCGGATCTTTTTTTGCCAGTCTTATATTTACGCTTCTTTCCCATACTCGCATCTCCTTTGGTTTGCCCTGGGTTTAGTATACACCATTTCCGAAAAATACACAAGAGGGAGAAAGCGAGGTCGTTTTCTTTTATGATCTGCAAAAAAAGTGTTGACAGCGCCACATATATGTGTTAAAATGGCTGTTGCCGCATGTAACGGGCGCCCTTTCGGGGGCACAAGAGACACTCCGTCCGCCCTGCGCAGCGAGTCTATAGAAAAGGTAGGTACGCCTAATGTACGCAATTATCGAAACCGGCGGCAAGCAGTACAAGGTTCAGAATGGCGACACTCTGTTCATTGAAAAGCTGAATGCTGTCGAGGAAGAAACCGTCACCTTCGACAAGGTGATCGCTCTGCACGACGATGCGGACCTGAAGGTCGGCGCTCCCTATGTGGAGGGTGCCTCCGTCACCGCTCATGTGCTCAAGAACGGCAAGGGTAAGAAGATCACCGTCTTCACCTACAAGCCCAAGAAGGGCAAGGCCCGTAAGCTGGGCCACCGCCAGCCCTACACCAAGGTGCAGATCGACACCATCAACGCCTGATTATGATTCGGGTCCGGTTTAAGACCGCCGGCGGTCTGCTCTGCGGCTTTTCCCTCTCCGGCCACGCCGGTGCCGGGGTCAGCGGGCAGGACATCGTATGCGCGGCCGTTTCCTCCGCAGCCTATATGACGGCCAACACCGTCACCGAGATCATCGGGGCCACCGCAGACATTGCCGTGGACGACGGCTATATGGACGTGACGGTCACCGACCGCATCCCCGGCTGCCAGGACGTATTATCCGGTTTTCGACTTCATCTGCAGGCACTCACAGACCAGTATCCCGCGCGGATACAACTAATGAATTCGGAGGTGTAATTCCTATGTTGAAACTGAACATCCAGCTGTTCGCCCACAAGAAGGGCGTTGGCTCCACCAAGAACGGCCGTGACTCTGAGTCCAAGCGTCTGGGCGTTAAGCGCGCCGACGGTCAGTTCGTGCTGGCCGGCAACATCCTGGTGCGTCAGCGTGGCACCCACATCCACCCCGGCATGAACGTGGGCATCGGCTCTGACGATACCCTGTTCGCCAAGGCCGACGGCATCGTCCGTTTCGAGCGTTGGGGCAAGGATCGCAAGCGCGTCAGCGTGTACGAGAAGCAGTAATTGCTGAGAGAGTTCCCGTCTGCAGCTGCAGACGGGAATTTTTTATTGCCAAGCGACGCGAGATATTATATAATAAGTGTGTATGTGCTTATACTACCTCTTAAAAAGGAGGAATTGAAACTATGTTTGTGGATAAAGCAATCATCAAGGTGCGAGCCGGCAACGGCGGCGACGGGGCGGTGTCCTTTCACCGGGAGAAGTTCGTAGCGGCCGGCGGCCCCGACGGCGGCGACGGCGGCCGGGGCGGCAGCATCGTATTCCGTCCCGACGACGGTATGAACACCCTGTCGGACTTTCGCTATCAGCGCAAATACGCCGCCGCCCACGGCGAAAACGGGCAGACCAACCGCAAGACCGGCAAGTCCGGCGAGGACTGTGTCGTCCGGGTGCCCCGAGGCACCCTCATCTACGACAACGAGACCGGCCGCCTGATGGCGGATATGTCCGGTGACGAGGACTTTGTGGCGGCCCGGGGCGGACGCGGCGGCTGGGGCAACAACCACTTTGCCACCGCCACCCGGCAGGTGCCCCGGTTCTCCAAGCCCGGCGTGCCCGGCGAGGAGTACGAGCTGCGCCTGGAGCTCAAGCTGCTGGCGGACGTGGGTCTGGTGGGCTTTCCCAACGTGGGAAAATCCACCCTCATCTCGGTGGTCAGCGAGGCCAAGCCCCAGATCGCCAACTACCACTTCACCACCATCACCCCGGTGCTGGGTGTGGTGCGGCCCCTGCCCGGTATGTCCTACGTGATGGCGGACATCCCCGGCGTCATCGAGGGCGCCAGCGAGGGCGTGGGTCTGGGCCACGATTTTCTGCGGCACGTGGAGCGGTGCCGCCTGCTGGTCCACGTGGTGGACGTGGCGGGCAGCGAGGGCCGGGACCCCATCGCCGACTTTGACACCATCAACGAGGAGCTGCACAAGTTCAACGAGGAGCTGGCCTCCCGCCCCATGATCGTGGCGGGCAACAAGTGCGACCTGGCCACCGACGAACAGCTGGAGGCCTTTGCCGCCGAAATGGAGAAGCGGGGCTTTGAATATTTTCCGCTGATGGCGCCCATCGCCCACGGCACCGACGCCCTGGCTAAGCGGTGTGGCGAGCTGCTGCAAAAGCTGCCGCCCATCCGCCGGTTTGAGGCCCAGGCCCCGGTGCTGCCCACCCCGGAGGAGCTGAAGGACCACTCGGTGCAGATCACCAATCGGGATGGCGTGTATTTCGTCGAGGCCAACTGGCTGTTCCGGGTGATGCGGGGGGTCCGCTTTGACGACCCGGACGGACTGCAATACTTTGAGCGGGTGCTGCAGGGCGCCGGCATCATCGACGCCCTGGTGGCCGCCGGCTGCCGCGAGGGCGACACGGTGAGCATCTACGATTTTGAATTCGACTTTATTGACTAAAGGAGGGCGCGAGATGGAGCGTCTGTATCCCCAGGAGCTGGACCTGCACACCCTCAGCCCCCTGGCGCTGGCCTTTGTGGGGGACGGTGTGTACAGCCTGATGGTGCGGGAGCGCCTGCTCAGCCAGGCCAACCGCCCGGTGGCGGACCTGCACCGGCTGGCGGTGCGTGAGGTGCGGGCCGAGGCCCAGGCCGCCGCCATGGACCGGCTGCTGCCCCACCTGACCGAGGAGGAGGAGGCCGTCTTTAAGCGGGGGCGCAACGCCCACTCCACCCGCACCGGCGCCGAGTATCACCGGGCCACCGGTCTGGAGAGTCTGTTCGGCTATCTGTATCTGGCCGGGCGCATCGACCGGGTGCGGGAACTGTTTGCCCTGTGTGTAGAGGACTAAAGAAAGGAAGCGGCACCTATGGCAAAGGCCAAAATTCATTGGAAAACACTTTTTCTGGACGGCGTGTTTTTGCTCCTGGGCAGCCTGTGCTATGCCCTGGCGGTGGATATGTTCTCCGCCCCCAACAACATCGCCCCCGGCGGTGTGACCGGTATCGCCACTATGCTCAACTACGTCAGTGTGAGTCACCTGCCCTTTGAGATCCCCATCGGTGTGTCCACCCTGATCATGAACGTACCGCTGCTCATCGCCGCCTGGGTCAAGATCGGGCGTCGGCTGGTGGTGCGCACCATCATCGGCCTGTCTCTGTCCAGCGTCATGATCGATATGCTGGAGCCGTTTATCCCGGTGTTTCAGGGTGAGAAGATCCTGGTGTGTATTTTCGGCGGCGTGCTGCTGGGCCTGGGCGTGGGTCTGATCCTCAGCCGGGGCGGCACCACCGGCGGCAGCGAGGTGGTCGCACGGCTGCTGGAGCGCAAATACCCCCACATCCAGATGGGCAAGCTGATCCTGGCGGTGGATGCGGTGGTCATCGCTGCCTCGGCGGTGGTATACCGGCAGATGGAGAGCCCCCTGTTTGCGGTGGTGCTGGTGTTTGTGAGCAGCCAGGTGACCGACTGGGTCATCTATGGCGGCCGCCACGGCAAGATGGCCATGATCCTGTCCAAAAAGCAGCCCCAGGTGACCGCCGCCATCATGGAGCGGGTCAACCGGGGCGTCACCCTGCTCAAGGCCGAGGGCGCCTATTCCGGCGCCGACCAGAAGATGATCCTGTGTGCGGTGCGCCGGGACGAGACCTTCCGCCTGCGGCAGCTGGTGTTCGAGATCGACCCGGACGCCTTCTTTATGATGCTGTCCACCGACGAGGTGCGGGGCTACCGCTGGCTGGACCCCCACGAAAACTGACATAAGCGCAAGAAAGCCCGGGCAGACGGTTTGTCTGCCCGGGCTTTTACGTTATTCCTCTTCCGGTATGGGGGCGGGGCGCACGCGGATCTCCTCCGGGCGGGTCTTCTCCACCCGAGTGACCTCCACCGCCAGGCCGTCCGCCACAAAGGCGTCGCCCGCCGCGGGGATGCAGCCCATGGCCTCCATCACCCAGCCGCTGACGGTGGCGGCGTCGCAGGCGGTCTCGGTGTCAAAGTGCTCCATCAGCTTCTCCAGCTCCATAGAGCACAGCACCAGCACGCTGCCGTCCGGCTGGGGCAAAAAGTCCTCGATCACGTCGTCGTGTTCGTCCCAGATGTCCCCCACCAACTCCTCCAGCACGTCCTCCAGGGTGACGATGCCCAGGGTGCCGCCGTACTCGTCGGTGACGATGGCGATGTGGGATTTTTCCGTCTGCAGCTTGTTGAGCAGCAGACGTATCTTCATGGTGGGCGGGATGAACACCGCCGGCTTCATCAGATCGGCGGGGGTGGGAGCCTCTGCCGCGCGGCTGTAATAATCCTTGTGGTAGACGATGCCCACCACGTGATCCAGGGTATCCTCGTACACCGGCAGACGGGAGAAGCCGGTCTCTACAAAGATCTCGCCCAGCTCGTCGGCGGTGGCGTCCGCCGGCACACCGGCCACGTCCACCCGGGGGATGAGAATGTCCACCGCCTCCCGGTCATCAAAGGCGATGACCCGGCGGATCATATCGCTCTCCTGCTCGCCCAGGGAGCCGCCCTGCTGAGCCTCGTCCACGATGGTCAGCAGCTCCTCCTCGGTGACGATCTGCTCCTCAGAGGTCTTGAACACCAGCCGCAGCAGCCGCTTCCACAGGGAGAAAATGAAATTGATGGGTGCCAATATCACGGTGATGCACCGCAGCAGCGGGGCGGTGGCCATCACAAAGCCGTCGGCGTATTCCTTGGCCAGGCTCTTGGGGGAGATCTCGCCAAAGATCAGCACCACCACCGTGGTCACGATGGTGGACATCGCCGCGGCCACGTCCTCCTCCACGATCAGCTTTGCAAAAAAGATGGTGGCGCTGGTGGTCAGCAAAATGTTGACGATGTTGTTGCCCACCAGGATGGTGGACAGCAGACGGTCGTAGTTCTCTGCCATCTTCAGCGCCAGGGCGGCCCGCTTGTTGCCGTCCTCCGCCATGCCCTTCAGCCGGATGCGGTTAAAGGTGGAGAACGCCGTCTCGGTGGCCGAGAAATAGCCGGACAAAATGACCAGCACCAGCATCAATAGAATCGATCGTATACTATCGGGGTCCATGTGTGTTTTTCCAACTCCTATACAATGTATTTGGCATCATCATAGCAGAAACCCCCGCAAAAGTCCAGTATTATTTGTGTGTTGGGTATATTTGCCCATCCATCTGCCACACTAACGGCGATACAAGGAGGGGATTCAATGGACTGGCTGATGATCGTCAAGGCCGCGGCGGTGGGCGGTGCCATCTGCGTGGTGGGCCAGCTGCTCATCGACTATACCAAGCTGACCCCGGCCCGCATCCTGGTGACCTACGTGGTGCTGGGTGTGGCGCTGACCGGGCTGGGCGTGTACGAGCCGCTGGTGAAATTCGCCGGCTGCGGGGCGACCGTGCCCCTGACCGGGTTTGGGTACGCCCTGGCCGAGGGGGTCCGGGAGGCGGTGCAGCAGCAGGGGCTGCTGGGGGCGCTGACCGGCGGGCTGACCGCCACCGCCGGCGGCATCACCGCCGCGGTGTCCCTGGGGTTACTGTTTTCCCTGGTGGCCAAATCCGGGGACAAATCCTGACAAAGGGGTGCCCTCCCGGCCGGCCGGTCGGGAGGGCACCCCTGCGCCGTGGGCGGACAACGTAGAGAAAAAAAGCAAAGACTTTTTGACCCTGCGACAAAAAACGGTGGAATATTTGCTTTGTTTGTGTTAGAATGGTTGCCGTAGATAAAAAATTCCGTTAAGGAGGACCGAAAAATGAACGGACTTGTCGAATGGTTTATGAACGCGCTGGATGGCCTATCCGGTGAATGGGTGGCCACCATCATCTCTATGGTGCCCCTGCTGGAGCTGCGGGGCGGTCTGCTGGCCGCCTCTCTGATGGGGGTGGACATCCTGGTGGCGGTGCCCCTGTGCATCATCGGCAACATCATCCCCATCCCCTTTATCCTATGGTTCATCACCCCCATCTTCAACGCCCTCAAAAAGACCAAGCTGTTCCGCCCTCTGGTGGAGAAGCTGGAGGCCAAGGCCATGGGCAAGAGCGATAAGATCCAGAAGGGCTACTTCTGGGGACTGGCGCTGTTTGTGGGTATCCCCCTGCCGGGCACCGGTGCCTGGACCGGCGCCCTCATCGCCACCCTGCTGGGCATCGACTTCAAAAAGGCGTTCCCGGCCATTCTGCTGGGCATCCTCATCGCCACGGTCATTATGGCCCTGATCTCTTACGGCCTGCTGGGCAGTCTGATCGGCCTGTTCAGTTGATGCAACACGGCAGCGGGGCATACTATCATAAAAGGACGCATATATATCCATCAGTCAAAGGAAAGGAATGACACCGTTATGGAGAAAAGAATGCCCTATCTGCCGGAGGGAGACCTCATAGACACCCCCGAAAACCAGGCGGCCATTGCCAGCCTGACCGCCCTGATGCAGGCCCAGGCCGACGGCCGGCTGCTGGAGGGGCGGGCCGTCCGCTGCGACGTGGAGCACAATCTGTACGTCCGGCTGCCCTGCGGCGAGGCCATCATCCCCCACTGCGAGGGGGCACTGGGCATCGCCGAAGGGGTGACCAAGGACATCGTGCTCATCACCCGGGTCAACAAGCCGGTGTGCTTTGTGGTGACCGGGTTCCGCCAGACCGAGACCGGCTGTCAGCCGGTGCTGTCCCGTCGCATCGCCCAGCAGCGGTGTCGGGAGGAATTTCTGGACCATCTGCAGCCGGGGGATATCATCCCGGCCCGCATCACCCGGCTGGAGAGCTTTGGTGCCTTTTGCGATATCGGGTGCGGTCTGCCGGCCCTGCTGCCCATCGCCGACATCTCGGTCAGCCGCATCCTCCACCCCGCCGACCGGCTGGCGGTGGGCATGGAGATACTGGGAGTGGTGTCCTCGCTGGACAACGACCGCATCTGCCTGTCCCTGCGGGAGCTGCTGGGCACCTGGGAGGAGAACGCCGCCCGCTTTCACATCGGCGAGACGGTGGCAGGCGTGGTACGGTCGGTGGAGCCCTACGGCATCTTTGTGGAGCTGGCCCCCAACCTGGCCGGCCTGGCGGAGCCCCATCCCGGTGTGCGGGTGGGCCAGCAGGCGGCGGTATACATCAAGAGCGTCCAGCCGGAGAAGCTGAAGATCAAGCTGGCCCTCATCGACGCCACCGACAGCGACCAGCCCCCTGCGCCGCCGGAGTATTTCATCACCCAGGGGCCGCTGACCCACTGGCGGTACTCCCCGGAGGGCTGCAGCCGGGTCATCGAGCGGCATTTTGCCCGCAATGATTAAGAATTAAGAAAATTGTCCCCGACGGGTTGCAATCCCGCCGGGGATTTTGCTATAATAAGCGTATGAGCAGGAAAGGGAGGGAGCGCGTATGCACAAACGAATACTGGCCGCCCTGGCGGCGGTATGCCTGATGCTGTGCGGGCTGACCGCCTGCGGCGACGACGGCACCGGCGCGGGCTTTCGGTTTCCGCTGGAGGCCGAGCCGGCGGGGCTGGACCCCCAGATGGCCACCGACACCGCCTCCATCACCGCCATCAGCACCCTCTTTGAGGGGCTCACCCGCCTGGACGAGACGGGCAACGCCGTCCCCGGTGCCGCCCAATGGACCGTGTCCGAGGACGGGCTGACCTACACCTTTACGCTGTTCGAGTCCTACTGGTGCAGCAACCAGGTCAAGGGGCAGGAGTCCCCCTGGGACCAGCCCACCCCGGTCACCGCCGACGATTTTCTCTTTGCCTTTCAGCGGGCGGTGGATCCGGTGACCGGCTCGCCTTTGGCCGCCGAATTCTACGGCATCCGCAACGCCGAGGCGGTGCACACCGGCCAAAAGCCGATGACCGACCTGGGGGTGACGGCGGTGGACGAGCGCACCCTGGTCATCGCCCTGACCACCCCGGACCACCGCTTTCTCGTGAAGCTGGCGGGCACCCCCTTTATGCCCTGCAACCGGGCGTTTTTTGAGCACACCGCAGGTCGGTACGGCCTGGAGAAGGAGTACGTCCTCTCCAACGGCGCATTCCGTCTGGTGGCCTGGAACCACAACGAAAGCCTGCTGTTCTACAAGCACGAGCAGTACCACGCCGCCGCTGAGATCGCGCCGGAGGCGGTGCGGTACGTCATCGGCACCGCCGACCCGGTGGAGGCCCTGCGCACCGGCGGTCTGGACGCCGCTCCGTTGCCCGCCGGGCAGACTGCGGACACCATGACGTCCCTGCAGGACACTCTGCGGGGTCTGTGGTTCAACACCACCGCCAGCCCCTTTACGGTGGCCGCCATCCGCCGGTCTCTGCGGGACAGCATCGAGTGGGAGACCCTCCACCACCAGCTGGTCAAGCGCTGTGGTGAGCAGCCCGCCACCGGCTTTGTGCCGCCGGAGGCCCTGGTGGGCGGCACCGAGAAATACCGCGCCCCGGACAACGCTCTGCCCTATGGCACCGATAAGCAGGCGGCGCTGGAGGCCATGCAGACGGGGCTGGGGCTGCTCTATCCCGACGGGGGCAAGCTGCGTTTTGAACTGCTGGCGGCGGACGATCCCCTCAGCGCGGATCTGGCCCGGTACGTGGTCCAGTCCTGGCACAAAAACCTGCAGGTCTATCCCACCGTGACCCTGCTGCCCGCCGCTGACCTGGAACGCCGGGTAAAGAGCGGCAACTACCAGGCCGCCATCTACACCTTTTCCCCCACCGGACTGACCGGCGCCGAAAATCTGTCCTGCTTCGCCTCCGCCGCCACCAACAATATAGCCCGGCTGCAGGACGCAGGCATCGACACCGCCATCAGGGACGCCCTCGCCGGCGGCCGCGTCCAGCTTGAGACCCTGGAAAAGAAGCTGTGGGAGCTGTGTCCCTGCGTGCCCCTGAGCTATCCCGAGCGGTATTACGGCGTGGCTGACGGCACCGAACACATTATCCCCCTTCCCTTTGGCGGCGGCCGGTACAACGGCCCTCTGTATTTCCGCAACGCCCTCAAATGGGATTAACGTAAAAGACCGCCGAGGCGATTGCCTCGGCGGTCTTTTAACTATTCATTAATAATTCTCTTTGCGGACCTCGAAATAGGCCTGGGGATGGGCGCACACGGGGCAGGCGGCGGGCGCCTTTTTGCCCATGACCAGGTGACCGCAGTTGCGGCACTCCCACATGGTCTCGCCGGCCTTTTCAAAGACCTGCTGCATCTCCACGTTGGAGAGCAGCTTGCGATACCGCTCCTCGTGGGTCTTTTCGATGGCAGCCACCATACGGAACTGGGCCGCCAGGGCCTTAAAGCCCTCCTCCTCCGCCTCTTTGGCAAAGCGGTCGTACATATCGGTCCACTCGTAGTACTCGCCCTCGGCGGCGGCCTTCAGGTTGGCGGCGGTGTCGCCGATGCCCTGCAGCGCCTTAAACCACAGCTTGGCGTGCTCCTTCTCGTTGTTGGCGGTCTCCTCGAAGATGGCGGCGATCTGCTGATAGCCCTCCTTCTTCGCTACAGACGCGAAATAGGTGTACTTGTTGCGGGCCTGGCTCTCGCCGGCAAAAGCCTCCGCCAGGTTGCGCTCGGTCTTGGTGCCCTTCAGTTCCATAATAATACCTCCTAAGAAAATATTGGGTCTTTTCTGTAGTATATCCGTTTTTGGCCAAAAAAACAAGGGTTTTGTTTATACAAACAGTATATTCCTGTGCCGTCTGTTCTGTCTGTATAGGGTTGAGGGTTGTTTTGGGTGATGGGTCTGTGGTACAATGGGAAAAACAAGCCGCCACAAGGAGGGCCTATGGAACATCCCCTTTCTGTACAAGTCATCGCCCGCATCCACACGGATTTCGGGTCCAAGTTCGGCGTGCCGCGGCAGAGCGGCCTGGTGCCGGAGCTGACCGCCCGCATCGTGTTCCAGCCGGAGTATCGCAACCCGGACGCCCTGCGGGGGCTGGAGGATTTTTCCCATCTGTGGCTGCTGTGGCACTTTGACCAGGTGCGGCAGGATGGCTGGTCCCCCACGGTGCGCCCGCCCCGGCTGGGGGGCAACACCCGCATGGGCGTGTTCGCCACCCGCTCCCCCTATCGGCCCAACCCCATCGGCCTGTCCTGCGTCCGGCTGGAGCAAGTGGACCTACACACCCCCGACGGGCCGGTGATCACCGTGTCCGGCGCTGACCTGATGGACGGCACCCCCATCCTGGATATCAAGCCCTATCTGGCCTATGCGGACAGTCACCCGGAGGCCTCCGGCGGCTTTGTGGCCGGGCTGACCGACCGGTCGGTGACGGTGGACTGTGACCCGGCTCTGCTGGAGACCCTGCCGCAGGACGTGGGGCGCCGGCTACTGGCGGTGCTGGCCCACGACCCCCGCCCCAGCTATCAGGACGACCCGGAACGGGTGTACGGTATGGATTTTGCCGGGCACAACGTACGCTTTACGGTGGCGGACGGGGTGCTGCGGGTGACCGAAATCGACTGACCGCGAGTTTTTTGTTGCTTTTGGTCGATGGTTGTGGTATGATTTGTGTATGAACGTGTGGCAAGCACACACCTGAGGAGGATCTGTATGAAGCGAGCTGACGGCAAACTGTTGCGCAATACCGACCCCATGTACCGCATCGTGGCGCATATTATGCGGGAGCGCAGCGATTCTATGAACTCTATCACCCTGGACATTCCCCTGGAGCCTATTGACAAATACATCCGGCAGAAGAAAAAAGAGGGCCGCTCTATGAGCCATATGGCGGTGATTTTGGCCGCCTTTAACCGCACCCTGTGCGATTTTCCGGCCCTGAACCGCTTTGTGGTCAACAAGCGGGTGTACGCCCGCAACGAGATCGCCATCGGCATGGTGGTGCTGCGGGCCGGTGCCACCGGCGCCGAGACCATGTCCAAGATCTATCTCCAGCCGGAGGACACCATCCTGGACGTGGAGGACCGCATCCAGAAATACGTGGCGGACAACCGCGACACCGAGGGCAACAACGCCACCGACAAGATCATCAAATTCCTGGTGGGGCTGCCCGGCCTGCTGCGCTTTGCGGTGTGGCTGCTCAAGTGGATGGACTGGCACAACCTGCTGCCCAAGGCCATCATCAACGCCAGCCCCATGCACAACACCATGGTGTTCACCAACCTGGCCAGCATCCGCACCAACCACATCTATCACCACGCCTATGACTTTGGCACCACCAGCCTGGTGATGGCGGCCGGCAATACCCGGGAGGTGCCCCGCCGCACCCGGGACGGCGAGATCGTCCACGAAAAGTGCCTGCCCCTGGGCCTGGTGATGGACGAGCGCATCGCCAGCGGCTATTACTTCGCCCAGGCGTTCCGCCGGATGAAGGAGTATTTCCGCAACCCCGCCCTGCTGGAGGAGCCCCCGGAGCGCATCCTGGAGGACCCCGAGCTGTAATCTACATAAATAAGCCGTGCAACCAAAGGATGGTTGCACGGCTTTTGTTCTGTGGGGGATTACCGCTCCTCGCGGAAATAGGGCAGGCCCAGAGCTGCCGGGGGCTGATTCTTTTTGCTGCGCATACTGGTAACCACCAGCACCAGGATGGTGACGATGTAGGGCAGCATCTTAAACAGCTCCTTGCCGGCGAAGCTGACGCCGACGATATAGCTGCTGGCCACATACAGAGCGCCGAACACGATGGAGCCGATGATGGCCAGGTTGGGCTTCCACACGGTGAAGATAACCAGGGCGATGGCCAGCCATCCAATGGCGTCCACGCAATACTCCCAGTTGCCGTTGAGGTAGTCCATGATGAAGGACAGACCGCCCAGGCCCGCAATGCCGCAGCCCACGCAGGTGGCCACATAGCGGTACCGGGACACGTTGATGCCGGCGGCGTCGGCGGTGGCGGGGTTCTCGCCCACCGCCCGCAGGTGCAGGCCCACCCGGGTGCGGTTGAGCACATAGGTGGTGCTGACAGCGATGATCAGCGCCAAATACACAAACACGCCGTAGTCCAGAAACAGCTCGCCGAACCAGCCCAGGTCATCCGCAAAGGGCAGAGACGCGGTAAAATACTTGCTGCCCTTGGTGAAGATGGTGGAGGCCTCGTCGATGATGTATTCCGACATACCCACGCCCAGGGTGGTGATGGCCAGGCCGGTCACGTTTTGGTTGGCCCGCAGGGTGACGGTGAGAAAGCTGAACAAAAGGCCCATCAGCGCGCCGCCGAGGAGAGCCGCCAGCAGGGGGATCACCACCGCCAGCAGGGGGATGATGTTGCTGCCCACGGCGGTAAAATACATATACTCCGCATAGCAGCCGCAGGCCGCGCCCACGCACATAACGCCGGGGATGCCCAGGTTCAGGTGGCCGGACTTTTCGGTGATGGTCTCGCCGGTGGAGCCCAGCAAAAAGGTCATGCCAAGCCGGATGGCGCTCACAAGAAAGGCTAACATTAGGCATTCTCCTTTCTGTTTTTACGCATAACCACACGGTACTGGAGGAAAAACTCGCAGCCGATGATGAACAAGAGGATGATGCCGGTGATGATGTCCGAAATGGAGCTGGAGATGCGGAAGTCGGTGGACACCTGCTGGGCACCCTTTTCCAGGAAGATGACCAGGAAGGAGGTCAGCACCATATACAGGGGGTTGAACTTGGCCAGCCAGGACACCATAATGGCGGTAAAGCCGCGGCCACCCACGGTGGTGGTGCTGATGGTGTGGTTGGTACCACCCACCAGCAGCAGACCCGCCAGACCGCACATGGCGCCGGATACCAGCAGGGTGCGGATGATGACCTTTTTGACGTTGATGCCGATGTAGCGGGCGGTGTTCTCGCTCTCGCCCACCACCGCGATCTCATAGCCCTGCTTGGAATACTTGAGGTACACGTACACCAGCACGGTCAGCAGAGCCACCAGCAGAATGTTCAGCAGATAGGCCTGGTTGCCCAGCACCGGCAGGCCGTACTGGGGCATGGGCGTCAGCACGCCGGAGCCGTCCTTGACAAACACCTTGAGGAAATAGGCCACCAGCTGGGTGGCTACATAGTTCATCATCAGGGTGAACAGGGTCTCGTTGGTGTTCCAGTAGGCCTTGAACACGGCGGGCAGTACCGCCCAGATCATGCCGGCCAGCACGCTGGCCGCGGTCATCACCAGCAGCAGCACCACGGTGGGCATCTTGTCCCCCAGGAACATCATGGTGGCCACGCAGGCCAGGCCGCTGATAAGCACCTGACCCTCGGCGCCGATATTCCAGAACTTCATCTTAAAGGCCGGGGTGACCGCCAGGGATACGCACAGCAGCATCGCCAGGCCCTGGAGCATATTCCAGATGCGGCGGGGCGAGCCGAACACGCCGCTGACCATAGAGCCGTATACCTGGATGGGATTTTTTCCGGTGAGCAGGGTGATGAGCACGCCCGCCACCAGCAGAGCCGCCAGAATGGCAATGCCACGCACCAGCAGCCTGTTATACCAGGTCAGAGAGCCCTGGTCCCGCTTGACAATGTGCAGCAGCGGAGTATGCTTTTTGGTTTCCGTTTTTGCCATTATGCTCCCTCCCCTGCTTCGGTTTCGTTTGCGTCGTGAGATTTGGTCATCAGCAGACCGATCTCATCCTTTTGGGCGGTGCGTCCGTCCACGATGCCGGTGACCCGGCCGGCGTTGATGACCAGGATGCGGTCACACAGCTCCATGAGCACGTCCAGGTCCTCGCCCACAAAGATCACCGCCACGCCGCTTTCCTTCTGGCGGTTCAAGAGATTGTAAATGGTGTAGGATGCGTTCACGTCCAGACCCCGGACCGGATAGGCCGCCATCAGCACCGAGGGCGCCGCCGCGATCTCACGGCCCACCAGCACCTTTTGCACGTTGCCGCCGGAGAGCTGACGCACCGGGGTGGAGGCGCCGGGGGTGACCACCTGCAGGTCCTCGATGATGGTCTGGGCCAGGTCACGGGGCTCCTTGCGATGGAGGAACATACCCTTGCCCTTGCTGTAGCTGCGCAGCATCATATTGTCCACAATGTCCATATTGCCCACCAGGCCCATGCCCAGTCGGTCCTCCGGCACAAAGGACAGCCGCACACCCAGATCCCGGATCTGGATGGGGATCTTGTTGCGCAGGTTCTCCACGTGGCCGTCCTTGGGGTTGACATAGGTGATCTCGCCGCCGGTGAGGGAATGGAGGCCGGCAATGGCCTCCAGCAGCTCCCGCTGGCCGGAACCGGCGATGCCGGCAATGCCCAGTATCTCGCCGGAATAGGCGGTAAAGGACACGTCGGCCAGCATCGGACGGCCCTCCGGGTTGACGCTGGTCAGGTTTTTGACCGTCAGCCGCTCCTGGGGGTCCCGGGGCTGGCTGCGCTGGATATTCAGCTCCACCTTGACGCCCATCATCATCTCGGTGAGGGCAGAGGCGTCGGTCTCGGCGGTGTTCACCGTGCCGATGTGCTCACCCTTGCGCAGCACCGCCACCCGGTCGGAGATGGACAGCACCTCGTGCATCTTATGGGTGATGATGATGACCGACTTGCCGTCCTCCCGCATACGGCGCAGGACCGCAAACAGCTTTTCGGTCTCCTGGGGGGTGAGCACGGCGGTGGGCTCATCCAGGATGAGGATGTCCGCGCCGCGATACAGCACCTTGAGGATCTCCACCGTCTGCTTTTCGGATACGGACATCTCCGCCACCCGCTTGTCCGGGTCGATGATGAAGCCGTAGCGCTGGGTGATCTCGATCACCTTTTTGCGCACCTCCGCCAGCTTAAACCGGCCCTTGTCCTCCACGCCCAGGGCGATATTCTCGCAGGCGGTGAAGACGTCCACCAGCTTAAAGTGCTGGTGGATCATACCGATCTTATGGGCAAAGGCGTCCCTGGGCGAGGCGATGACCACCTCTTCCCCCTTAACAAAGATCTGGCCCTCATCCGGGAAATAGATGCCGGCCACCATGTTCATCAGTGTGGTCTTGCCGCTGCCGTTCTCGCCCAGGATGGCCAGGATCTCGCCCTCGTACACATCCAGGTCGCAGTTGCGGTTGGCCACCACCCGACCGAAGGTCTTGGTGATGCCGCGGCATTCCAGTGCGATGGTCTTGTTCACAATACATTCCTCCACCATTGACAGTGTTTTGGATCCGATAAGGACAGCCCCTGCCCCGGGAACGTCCTCCCCTGCCCTTATCGGATACAAAACCCGAAAACAAACCGGGCCTGGACGGAGCCGGATGGCTCCGCCCAGGCCGGCAACAGAGTCAAATTAGAACTTCTCGTTCAGCAGGGTGATACCGTCGATGCGCAGATCGAAGTAGGGAGCGGAACGATACTTGGACTCCTCGAAGGCGCCGTTGGCGACAGCCTCGGTGTCCGCAGTGAAGGCAGCGTCGGTGTCCACGTCAGCCATATAGGTGGTGACAGCGGCGCCGTCCTTGGTGAAGTTGGCGGTGTTGAACACCTTGACAGAGCCGTTCTTCAGACCCTCGATGGCGGTCTTGATGGCAGCCACGGTGCCCTCAGCGGCGGCGCCCTCGTTGACGCCGGTCAGAACCACAGAGCCCTCGTTGATGCCACCGCACCAGTCAGCGTCGATGGCAGCGCCGGTGTTCCAGCACTTGATGATGTAGTTGAAGTAGGGAGCCCAGTTGATGCGGGAGGAGACGATGAAGGTCTCCGGGCAGGCCTCGTAGGTGGAGCCGTTGTAGGACACGTTGGGCACACCGGCGGCCTCGCAGGCGCCGGGGGCGCCCATGGAGTCGGCGTGCTGGGAGATCAGCGCGCAGTTGCGGGCGATCAGCGCCTCAGCAGCGTTCTGCTCCTCGATGGCGTCGTACCAGGAACCGGTGAACTGCACCTCCATGGTGACAGAGGGGCAAACGGACTTGGCACCCAGGTAGAAGGAGGTATAGCCGGAGATAACCTCGGCATAGGTGAAGGCGCCCACGTAGCCCATCTTGGCCTGCTCGGCGGTGATCTTGCCGGCGGCGATCATCTCGTTGAGCTTCAGACCGGCAGCGATACCGGCCAGGTAACGGCCCTCATAGATGGAGGCGAAAGCGTTGTGATAGTTGTCCAGGCCCTCGGTGTGGGCCTTGGTGCCGGTGGCGTGGCAGAACTGCACCTCGGGGAACTCACGGGCGGCCTGGATCATGAAATCCTCGTGGCCGAAGGAGTTGGCAAAGACGATGTCGCAGCCCTGATCCACCAGGTCAGCAGCAGCCTCGTAGCACTCTTTACCCTCGGGGACGTTGGTCTTGATGATGACCTGATCGTCCTTCAGGCCGATGGCCTTGGTGGCCTCGTCGGCGGCGTCCAGGAAGTTCTTGTCATAGGTAGACTTTTCGTCGTGCAGGCAGATATAGCCGATCTTGAAGTCGTCCTTGACCTCGTAGTCAACGGTCAGCTGGGGAGCCGGCAGCGGGGATTCGCTCATGGTATCCTTGTCACCGGTGCCGCCGCAGGCAGCCAGAGAGAATACCATCAGAGCGGCCAAGAGAAATGCCAGAATCTTTTTCATGTTTGTTTCCTCCAAAATAAAATTTTTATTCTACCGCAACCGCGGTCGGATACGTGATCAGTCGGGGATAAACTCCACCGTGCCGGCGTCGGCGTCCATGGACGCCACCCGGGCCAGGGACTCCACCCGCACGCCCCGGGCGCGGATATCGGCGCCGCCGGGCTGATAGGCCTTTTCCACCAAAATGCCGGCGCCCACTACGGTGCCGCCCGCCTGCTCCACCACGTCGATGAGCCCCCGCAGGGCCTCGCCGTGGGCGAGAAAATCGTCGATGAGCAGCACCCGCTCGCCGGCGTGCAGATAATCCCGGGACACCAGGATGGTGTTGACGTTGCCGTGGGTATAGGACCTGACCGGGCAGGAATACACCGTATCGGGGATGTTGCTGGTCTTGGACTTTTTGGCAAAGACCAGGGGCACGCCAAACTGCTGAGCCACCAGGGCGGCAATGGCGATGCCGGAGGCCTCGATGGTCAGCACCTTATCCACCGGGGTGTCCGCAAAGCGGCGGCGAAACTCCTCCGCCAGCCGGGACATAAGCTGTATGTCCATCTGGTGATTGATAAAGCTATCCACCCGCAGCACATCGCCGGGGGCTATCTTGCCATCCCGACGGATGCGGTCCTCTAACAACTGCACAGCTTGTCCCTCCGCTTCTGAACGAAAAAAGGCAGAGATGCGGCGTACATCTCTGCCCTACAATCACGCGACAGCATTCTGCGATCGATAGTCCGATCCTTTACGGTGACCGGGTAGAGACATCAAAACCATATCTTTTGACCTATATCGACATAAGAAAAAATACCGTTTTTATTATACCTCTACTCGCCACAAATGTCAATGAATGTGACCATGAAAAATCTTCTTTTTTCAACAAAAAATCAGCCCGGGCTTTGTATAGCGGTGCCCACGTCGTTGCGCAGCTGCCGCCAGGCCGCCTCGTTGTGCACAAAATAACGGGGACACTCCTTGCCGGTGACGTCGTAATGGCGGATGACCTGCTCCGGGGACAGCTCCCCCGTCCGGCACAGCCAGGCGGTCAGCCGCACCAGCGACCGGTAGGTGGCCTCGGTGAACCGGCCGCTGTCATCCGGGTGGCACACCTCGATGGAGATGGTGTCCCGGTTGCGCTGGTTGCTGGCCACCGACCGCTCCCACAGGGGCAGGCATTGGAGGATCTCCCCCTCCAGACCAATGACGAAATGGGACACCACCGGGGTGCCGGGTGTGGCGAAATAATTCCGGTTACCCTTGGCGGAGGTGCCGGGATTGCCCACGTAGTGGATCACCACCCCGGTATAGTCCGACAGCCGCAGACCGCTGCGGGCGGTGCCCGCAGCGGGTATCAGATCGACGGTGACGTACTCCGGCAGAGTGGCCGCCTCCAGGGCCGCCACCCGGTCGTAGGCCTGCCGGGCCGGCGAAAACCACCACAGCCCCACCGCCAGCAGCGCCGCCGCCAGGAAAAACGCACCCACCCCCAGCCAGCGCCGCAGCACCCGGCGCCGCCGCCGGCTGCGAATCTTTGTCATACAGCATCCCTCCTAAGAAAATCGCCCTGCTGTCACATAGCATAACAGCAGGGCGGTTAAGAAACAAGGGGAAAAAGGGTTAATTTTTCCTTAATCTTTTTTCTCCCGGAAGGCAAACAGCCGCTGGCCCAGGTAATTGAAGCCCACAAACAGGCACATACCGGTCAGCTTGGCGATATTATCCCGCAGGGCGGCGTCGGTGCCGGACAGCGCCCGCTGCATCACCGGGATGGCGATGCCGTAGGCCAGCAGATAACACACCGCAATGTTCAGGGCAAAGCGAACGGCCGGCCGCCACCCTTTTTCGGTATTCTCAAAGGTGAAGTGCTTATTGAGGAAATAGCTCAGCACGCTGGCCAGGGCGGTGGGCAGAGCGGTGGCCCACCACATACCCATGCTGGTGACATTGATGAGCAGAAAGGACAGGCCGTCCCCCACCAGGGTGTTGAGCGCCCCCACCAGCAGAAACTTCCACATCTTTACGTCGAACAGAGCCAGTATCTTTTTCATGGCGCATCCTCCTCAAAGGTGCTCTCCTGCACGATGTAGCGGGGGCGCGCCTTGACCTCGGCGTAGATCTTGCCGATATACTCGCCCAGCACCCCCACGCACAGCAGCTGCACGCCCCCCAGGAACAGGGTCACGCACATCTGGCTGGCCCAGCCGGCCACTGTGGCGTCGGTAAAGTGCCGGGCCAGGCTCCACACGATCATGCCCAGGCTGACGAGGGATACGGTCAGACCCAGGGCGGTGATCATCTTCAACGGGCGGGTGGACAGGCTGGTGATGCCGTCCACCGCCAGCCGCATCATCCGGCGCAGAGAGTAATGGCTCTTGCCGGCGGTGCGCTCCATCCGGTCGTAATAGACGCTGGTGCTGCGGTAGCCCACCAGCGGCACCAGCCCACGCAGGTAGAGATTGACCTCCTTGAACTGAGCCAGTCCCTCCAGGGCACGGCGGCTCATGAGGCGGCAGTCGGCGTGGTCGTAGACGCTCTCCATCCCCATCAGCCGGGTGAACCGGTAAAAGGCCCGGGCGGTGCCCCGCTTAAACACGGAGTCGGTGCTGCGGTCCGCCCGGACACCGTACACGATATCGCAGCCGGCCTCGTACTCGTCCAGCATCTTGTCCACGGTGTGGATGTCGTCCTGGCCGTCGCAGTCCATGCTGATGGTGGCGTCCGCCTTGTCCTTGGCGGTGAGCAGGCCGGCCAGCAGGGCGTTCTGGTGGCCCCGGTTGCGGGACAGGCGCACCCCCTCCACCAGCCGGTTGTCCGCCGCCAGGGCGCTGATGACCGACCAGGTGGTGTCTTTGCTTCCGTCGTCCACAAACAGGACGCGGCTATCCCCGGATATGCGCCCGGTGGCCTGCAGGGCGCTCAGCTTGTCGGCAAACAGCGGCGCTGTCACCGGCAGCACGGTCTCTTCGTTGTAGCAGGGAATGACCAGGTATAGGGTGGTCATAGTGTCCCCTCCTCTGCGTCAGAATCATAGCAGGTATATTGTACCACACAGACGGTCCGGTGTCAAATGGGTGGGCAGACCACCCGTCTGAACGATCAACCGGCGGGCCGATGGGGCGCCGGCCCCTACAGCCTCGCACCGGGTTGGATAGGATCCGTAGGGGCGTTCTTTGAACGCCCGCGGGCGAACGCAGTTCGCCCCTACGGTGTTGGTGTTTGTTTGTGCGGAAACCCCGGGCGGATATGGAATCCGCCCCTACGAGCGCGGTTTGAGCTTGTGGCAGTTTTGGAAACGGGCGATTCGTGAATCGCCCCTACGGTGTTGGGTTTAGATCGTGCGACACGCACAGACGGACGCACCCGTAAGCCTCTCCCTCCGGGAGAGGTGGCCGAGCGCCAGCGAGGTCGGAGAGGGTTTGTAGGGGCGTTCTTTGAACGCCCGCGGGCGAACACAGTTCGCCCCTACGGTGTCACTCTGAGCGTAAGCGAAGAATCTTAAAAGTTCAGAATGATATTGTTTTACAGCGATGTTGGGGTTTTAATAATT
>JAFQKB010000083.1 GCA_017397125.1 Clostridia bacterium
CATTTCGTCCAGTTGCTCTTGAACCTCCCAATGCAATTGCTTCCACCTGAGGAAGATGTCCAAGTTCATTAAATAGTTCATTGACATCGATTATCATTGCGATTCCTCCTTGTCAAATTCTTATTTATCGGTTAGTTGTATTATAGCACAACTTGACTAACAAAGAAAGAGAATATTATAAACACCCTTAGTTTAAAAAACTAAGGGTGTTTTCGTGTCTTGTTGTACGGTCCTTTAGAGTACGACTCATAGGCCTGTCTTTTTTTGCGGGACGCCGAGGACGTCGTCCCTACGGTACAAATTTCTTGACTTTTTTCGGGGGAATATCTATTATAATAAGTATAGACGAGATCATCTGCGAGGAGGAATGTATATGAAAAAACGGTCTTTGTTCGTGCTGGGTGTAGCGGCGCTGCTGTTGTTCTCCCTGATCGGTTGCGGGGATACCCCCACCGCTCCTGCCGCCGACCCCACCACCACAACCCTGCCCTCTGCCACCACGACTACGCCGCCTCCCGCAGAGCCGGACGCTCTCTTGACGATGACGGTGGTGGAGGATACCCCCGCCGATGCCACGGTGTATGTGGATGCCTCGGTGGATGCCTGTAACTATACGCTGCAATTCACGGCGGGCGAGGATTTGACCAACCTGCGGCTGATGACCATTGTCGATAGCACCTATCTGTTTGACCGGACGCTGTACACCCTGCCCACGCTGGCTAAGGGAGAGCGTGTGTATATCCGCACCTACGTTAACGATGCCACCCCCATCCGTGGCATTGCCATCGTGGATGCACAGGGGGATGCCCATTATTACCGTCCCACCTATTCCGGCAAGGACAGCTCTATCACGCTGCAAGAGCAGGAGAGTACAACGGCCACCGGCAAGCGGGTAAAGGACATCCAGGATTACCTGAACAAAATGGAAAACAACGGCTTTGTGGGCACGTTGAATCTGTATGATGCACCGCAGAAAGCCTCGTTTTATGGGATATTCTACGACGGCGCCGGCGTGGGAGAGTGGAGCACGGACCATTGGGATGCCGCCGAACAAGCCGCCGTGCTGTCCGCCTGCGGTTGGGACGAGTTCTACGTACCGGTGCTCAAGATCAAGGCGGCCGACGTGGAGCGGGTATTGCAGGCAAAGCTGGGCGTGAGTTATGCACAGATGGAAAAGACCATGGAGGAGTGCGGCTTTGGCTACGTAAAGGAGTACGATGCCTATTACAATATGCACAGCGACACCAATTATCTGCCGGTAGAGGTATCCACGGTCACCCTGACCCCCGAGGGTCTGTATGTGGTGGAGTACACCCAACCCCAATATGATGCGGATGACCATCTGGTGGTCACCCTGCGTGCCGATAAGGAGGCGGGCTATCGGTTCGTTTCCAATGTCAAGGCGGATAAGGCATAAACCACACCACTATATCTTGTGGTGGCATCCTAAATCAACCACAAGACACGTCGCCTGTAAAGGCCGTTACACAATCTGTAATATACGCCCGCAAACCCACTCAAATCAAGGGTTTGCGGGTGTTTTTTGTCGCAAAAAGGGGCAAAAAACCCGCAAAATGCTTTACTTGACTAAAACAACATATAGAAAAATATATACAAATTGTAGACAAAAAACCACAATATCTTGTGTTTTTGTGTTGACATAGTAATACATTATGTGTTATACTAGCAAAGCTCCCCCATTTTTGGGGGTAAGGAGTATTCTATGAACATCCAAGGCTTTCAAAAGTTAACCTTGCTGGATTACCCCGGCCGCACCGCCTGTACGGTGTTCACCGGCGGGTGTAATCTGCGGTGCCCCTTCTGCCACAACGCCGATTTGGTGCGTACGCCCATGGCCGGCCCCAATCTCACCGACGAGGTACTCACTTACCTCGCCCGGCGGCAGGGGATACTGGACGGGGTGTGTATCACCGGCGGCGAGCCGCTGTTGCAGCCCGATTTGGTGGATTTCATCCGCCAAGTTAAGGAGTTGGGCTATGGGGTGAAGCTGGACACCAACGGCAGCCTGCCGGACCGTCTGGCGGCGCTGCTGGACACCGGTCTGGTGGACTACGTGGCCATGGATGTAAAAAGCTCCCCCGCCGGCTATGCGGCGGTGGCGGGCGTAGATACAGAGTGGACGGTGTTTGACCGCAGCATCCGTATCCTGCGGGACAGCGGGGTAAACCACGAGTTTCGCACCACGGCGGTGGGGGGCTTGCATACCCCGGAGGATTTCGCCGCCATCGGCGGGTGGCTGGCGGGCACATCGGCCTATTATATCCAACGGTTTGTGGATTCCGGTCGGCTGCTGGGCGAGGGGTTTTACCCCTTCTCGGTTGCGGAAATGGAGCATCTGCTGACCGTTGTACGGGAAAGGATTCCCACGGCGCAGCTACGCGGCTGTTAATGAGAAAAAAGAAGGAAAAGGAGAGGAAATTATGTATCGTGTAAACAAACGAGACGGTAAGATCGTCGATTTTAACATTGCTAAGATCTCCGATGCGATCAAAAAGGGCTTTGACGCCTGTAAGCGGGAGTATAACGATAACATCATCGACTTTTTGGCGCTGAAGGTGACCTCCGATTTCGAGCCCAAGGTGGAGAACGGCCTGGTGGCCGTGGAGGACATCCAGGACAGCGTGGAGACCGTGCTGGTCCAGGCCGGCTACGCCGACGTGGCCAAGGCCTACATTCTGTACCGCCGTCAGCGGGAGAAGGTGCGTAACCTCAGCTCCACCATGCTGGACTATAAGGGCCTGGTGGACAACTATTTGAAGATCAACGACTGGCGTGTGAAGGAGAATTCCACCGTCACCTATTCCGTGGGCGGTCTGATTCTGTCCAACTCCGGCGCCATCACCGCCAACTATTGGCTCAGCGAGATCTACGACGATGAGATCGCACAGGCCCACAAGAGCGGCGACATCCACCTGCACGACCTGTCTATGCTGACCGGTTATTGCGCCGGTTGGTCTTTAAAGCAGCTCATCCAGGAGGGTCTGGGCGGCATTCCGGGCAAGATCACCTCGTCCCCCGCCGGCCACCTGTCCACCCTGTGTAACCAGATGGTCAACTTCCTGGGTATTATGCAGAACGAGTGGGCGGGCGCACAGGCCTTCTCCTCCTTCGATACCTATTTGGCCCCCTTTGTTAAGGTGGATAACCTGACCCAGAAAGAGGTCAAGCAGTGCATCCAGTCCTTTGTCTACGGGGTGAACACCCCCTCCCGCTGGGGTACGCAGGCCCCCTTCACCAACATCACGCTGGACTGGACGGTGCCCAGAGATCTGGCCAATCTTCCCGCCATCGTAGG
>JAFQKB010000008.1 GCA_017397125.1 Clostridia bacterium
CCGGCGGAGCCGATGAGGGGGTTGACCTTGCCGCCGGTGACCAGATACATCACCTTGCCCAGCAGCACGCCGCCGGCGGTGCCGACGGAGAAAGCAACTATACCCAGCAGGATGATCAGTATGGTAGTGAGACGCAGGAAGCTGTTGGCGTTGGCGGTGGCACCCACGGTGACGCCCAGGCAGATGGTGACGATGTTCATCAGCTCGTTCTGGGCGGTCCTGGAGATACGCTCCACCACGCCGGACTCCCGCATCAGGTTACCCAGCATCAGCATACCGATCAGCGGTGCCGCAGAGGGCAGCAGCAGCACGCAGATGGCGGTGACGAAGATGGGGAACAGGATCTTCTCGGTCTTGGACACAGTGCGCAGCTCGGTCATCACAACCTCGCGCTCCTTTTTGGTGGTCAGCGCCCGCATAATGGGGGGCTGGATCACAGGCACCAGCGCCATATAGGAATAGGCGGCGATGGCGATGGCACCCAGCAGCTCGGGAGCCAGCTTGGAGGTCAGATAGATAGCCGTGGGGCCGTCCGCACCGCCTATGATGGCGATGGCCGCCGCCTGTTTCTCGGTAAAGGCTATGCCTGCCGCCTCTGCACCGGGAATCAGGTTCAGCGCCCGGGCGCCGAAGAAGGTGAAGAAGATACCCAGCTGAGCAGCCGCGCCCAGCAGGAAGCTCTTGGGGTTGGACAGCAGCGGACCAAAGTCGGTCATACAGCCGATGCCCAGGAAGATCAGGGGCGGATAGATACCGAACTTGACGCCCTGATACAGGTACCACAGCAGACCGCCCTGCTCAAAGTGCTGCCAGTAAGGCACTACGACCGTGACCTTGCCGTCCACAGAAATGTTGGTCACCTTGTAGGGGACGTTCTGCACGTACAGCACGTCCACCTCCTGGCCGTTGGCGTTGGTCACCTTTTCAAGACGGTATATCTCGGTGCCGTACTGCTGGTTGGTCTGCTCCATCTGGGTGGTGCTCACCGACTGCATCTCCTCGTAGACGGGATACACCTCTTCGTATGTACCATCGATGAACTGCGCCATCTCCTCGTTGGAGAAAGCCACCAGCGAGTTGCGCTGGGGATCCATCACGCCGCCCAGGGGCAGGTTGACCAGCAGCATACCAAAGGCGATGGGCAGCAGCAGCAGAGGCTCAAACTGCTTTTTGATCGCCAGATACAGCAGCCCGCAGGCCACGGCGATCATAATCAGGTTCTTCCAGCCGCCGCCCTCAAAATTCAGCAGACGGGCAATACCGGAATCGTTCCACAACGAAATAATAGCATCTAAGAACTGTTGCATATCTGTATCCTCCCGCCTTACAGCTTACGGATGCCGCGCACGGCATACTGGGTACCGGCCGGGGCCACTGCGGCCACCGCCGCGGACACAACGGCCACCGTCTCCTCGGGGATGCCGCCGTCCACGTCCGGCTTGGACGCCACCGTCTCGGTGTTGCCCACGATGGGGGTGGCTGCCGGGGCCACAGCAGGGATCGCCACGGGGGCCGCCGCAATGGGCTCTTCTTTCTTCTTTCTGCTGCCGGCTGCCATGATCAGGCCAAACAGCTTGAAAACGCCGGTGAGCAGCAGCAGCACCATAAACACCACCGCAAAGCCGATGAGCACGGTCATGCCGGCGTCACCGAGGATTTGTCCCGCACCGACCGATGCAAGCAAAAACATAACACACACCTCCAAAAAATCTTCGACAATGTGTAAAAAAACAGTTGAAAAAACCGCTTTCACCCATTATAATGTTCTAGTCTGTATTATACTACCAAGCCCACAAAAAAGCAACCGCTTTTTCCTTTTTTTTACTCTTTTTTAAAATTCATTTTTTCTTTGTTCATACCACTGTCACAAACAGTCTGTATAATAATGTCCATCGACACCGTACTAGGAGTGAATGTATGTCCACCGTCGAAACCTCACAAATAAAGCAGAAAAAGCAGCCGAAAAATCCGCTATTTTCCTGCACGGTCTTCCGTTATTTCACCATCAGCACGTCTGTGCCCCGGCTGATCGCCGGCGGCATGCTCACGCTACTGCTGGTGACGCTGGTGCTTATGCACACCGCCTCCTTTATGGACCCGACTCTGCTGTCCGGCCGCCTGCTGTACGGCCTGAGCCTGGCCGCCTGTGCGATCCTGGGGGTCCTCACCATGCTGCGCTGGGGTGTCAATACCCAGTCGGTGGCCGCCGGCATCAGCTGTGGCGTGGCGGCTCTGCTGCCCATCGTGGCCATGACCATGGCCGAGTGCCTCAACGGCGTCTTCACCTGGGATTGGACCCCCCAGACGCTGATGCTCAACTACATACTCTACCTGGTGCTTTACGGCCTGGTGTTTGTGTTCTGCGGCCGTTTCCGGTTGCCCCTGCTGGTGGTCAACAGCGCGGTGTTCGCCCTGGCACTGACCAATTTCTACGTAATGCTGTACCGGGGCACCCCCTTCGTGCCGATGGATTTTTTCGCCGCCTCCACCGCCGCCAACGTGATGGCTGCCTACGATTTTGCGTTCAACTACCAGGTGGTCATCGCCATCATCCTGCTGGTGTTTCTCACCGTGGCCGCCTGGAAGCTGCGCACCCCGGACTTTAAATCTCTGGGCAAGCTGGCCGGACGGGTGTTCTGCGGCACCCTGTCGGTGTGCGTCATCTGCATCTACTGCTTCACCGACCTGTACGCCGAGTCGGGTCTCAAGCCGGATTTCTGGAACCAGGCCCGTGGCTACAGCAAGACCGGCGTGGTGATGAACTTCTGCCTCAATACCAAGTACATCTTCCCCCAAAAGCCCTCCGGCTACCAGGCCGGCACCATCGAGGGCATCATCACCGACCCCGTCGAGGGCACCGTTACCGAGGAATTGGGTATCACCGGAACACCGGTCACCCCCGCCAAGACCCCCAACATCATCTGCATTATGAACGAGTCCCTGGCGGACCTTTCGGTGCTGGGGGACGTGCAGACCAACATCGAGTATATGCCCTATCTCAACAGCCTGACCGAAAACACCATCCGGGGCAATCTGTACGTGCCGGTCATCGGCTCCGGCACCAGCAACACCGAGTTCGAGTTTCTCACCGGCCTGTCCACCGGCTTTTTCCCGGCGGGCAGCAACGCCTATTCCTTATATATAAAGGATCCTCTCCCCTCGCTGACCTCCATCCTGGAGGGTCAGTCCTTCTCCTCCCTGGCCTTTCACCCCTACTATGCCAGCGGCTGGAACCGCATCGCCGTGTACAACCATTTCGGCTTTGACCGGTTCCTCTCCCTGAGTTCGGTCATACCCAATTCCATCCTGACCCAGTATTCTGCCTCCGGCTTCTCCACCAGCGTGCTGCAGGATCTGGTGGAGGAGATCCACCCCGGCGAAGGGGTGTTGATCCGCCGCTACGTCAGCGACAGCTACGATTATAAGGCGGTGATCCAGCAGTACGAAAAGCGGGATAAAAGCAAGCCCTTCTATCTGTTCAATGTCACTATGCAAAATCACGGCGGCTATACCGAGCATGCCAGCAACTTTGATGAGCAGGTCTTTTTGACCGGTATGCCGGCGGGTGCAGAACTGGCCGAGGGCAAAAACGTGTACACCGCATTCCCCAAGACCAATCAGTACCTGTCCCTGATGAAATATTCCGACGAGGCCTTTGCCCAGCTGATCGCCTATTTTGAGCAGCAGGAGGAGCCCACCATCATCTGTATGTTCGGCGACCACCAGCCCAGCATCGAAAAAGCCTACGTCCGGGCGCTATTGGGGGCATCGGACCTCAATAACCTGTCCATCCAGCAGGAGATGCAGCGGCACGTCACCCCCTTTTATATCTGGGCCAACTACGACATCCCGGAGGAGACAGTGGACGCCCTGAGCGTCAACTATCTGTCCTCCTATGTGCTCAAGACCGCCGGCGTGGAGCTGCCCGCCTTCAACCGGTATCTGCTGAAGCTCAGCGAGACCCTGCCGGTCATCAGCTCGGTGGGCTATATGGATGCGGAGGGCAATATGTACAAAAACGGCAGCTCCTCCCCCTACTCCGCCCTGCTCAAGGAGTACGAGCACGTCACCTACAACTATATGTTTGATAAGCAAAACCGGGATGAATCCCTGTACACCATTCTACCCTAAACACAAAAAGGTCCTCGCAACCCCATCAGAGTTGCGAGGACCTTTTTTCTATTCTCACGTATAAGTGGCGCGGAAAATGCGCTTTTTGACCTGCAGACGGTCCAGGGCCGCCGCCAGCAGGATGAACGCCACACCGCCGGCCACCTCCTGGAATACGTTGGGCAGCACAGCCACCGCGCCGCCGCCGATGGCGGCCTGCAACGTGCCACCGGACAGGGTAACGATGCACACCTCCGCCACAAAATAGCCGGCCACACCGACCACTCCGGCCAGCACCGGTGCCAACAGATTCCGCCGGCACAGCATACGCTCCCGGCGGGCTGTAAAGGGCAGCACCATCAGCGCCTTGATGATCACCGTGGGGATGGCCCACACCGCCGCACCGGAGAGTATATCCGCCAGCGCGCCGCCAATGGCGGCCGCCGCCATGGCATAGGGGGTGGGCAGCAGCGCCGCCGCTATGTAGATGACCGTATCCCCCAGATGGATGTATCCACCGCCGGTACCCACCGGTATGTGGAGGATATAGGCGGTAGTGAAAAACACCATCGCCGCCAGAAGGCCGGTCAAAACAATGTTCTTTTTCATTGGTTATTCTCCTCACTGAGCTTGTATAAATACGGCTCGAAAGCGATGCCGTCCTGACCGTTTTCTTGCCACTGGGCGGTAGCCGCCGTGGTCTCGTACACGAAAGCGGTAGCCTGTCCCACCGCATCCACCAGCGGCATACCACGCAACAGCCAACCGCACAGCACCGAGGCAAACACGTCGCCCGTGCCGGCGAAATGGCGGTCCACACGATGGTCGCACACCCACACGGGATCGGCGTCAGAATCGGTCAGCACGCAGTTTGCGATGAGGTCTCCCGACTCCACGCCGGTAATCACCACCGCACCACAGCCGGCGTCCAAAATCTGCCGTGCCATCTGCGCTACCACCCGACGGCGGTCCGGTGCCTCCATCACGAGGGAATAATCACTGCCCGTCAGCAGGCATGCCTCGGTGAGATTCGGTGTGGCCACGCTGGCCAGCGCCACCAGCCGCCCCATGGCCGGCACCAGCGCCGGCGAGCAGGAGGAATACAGCCGGCCGTGGTCCGCCATAGCCGGATCCACCAGCCGCAGAGCGCCCTGCTCACGCAGGCGCATCAGAAAAGGCACCAGCACGTCCGCCTGCTCCGGGTGACCGAGAAAGCCGGTATAGCCGCAGGCAAAGGTGAGCCCCAGGCTCTCCCAATGGGCCAGATACGCCGCCATATCCCCGGAGAAATCCCGCACCAGCGGACCCGGATAGCCGGTGTGGCTGGACAGCACCGCCGTGGGCACCGGACACACCTGATAGCCCATGGCAGACAAGATGGGGATGGACACCGTCAGCGAGCACCGTCCGAACCCGGACAGGTCGTTGACCGCCGCCACCCGTTTTACCTCCTGCATAGTTTAACTCTCCTTTATGCCATCCACTGCGGCTCGTTCTCGGTGCCGGAGGGACGCTCAATGAGGTCGATCACCGCCTGACGGGGGTCCTTTCCCTCATAGCATATCAAATAACACTGCTCCACAATGGGCATGCTCACCTCGTACTGCCGGGCCAGCTGCCAGGCGGCACCCGCCGCCAGATAGCCCTCCACCGTGCCCACACGGCGCACGGCGCTCTCCACCGATTCGCCCCGGCCGATGAGGGTGCCGGCCCGCAGATTGCGGGAGTGCAGACTGCCGCAGGTGACCATCAGGTCACCCATGCCGCTGAGCCCCGCAAAGGTGTGGCTGTGGGCGCCCATCGCCTTGCCCAGGCGGGCCATTTCTGCCAGACCCCGGGTCATCAGGGCAGCCTTAGTGTTATCGCCCAGGCCCAGGCCGTCCACGATACCGGCGCATAGGGCGATGACGTTTTTCAGCGCACCACCCAGCTCCACGCCCATCAGGTCACTGTTGACGTAGATGCGGAAGGGGGGCTGATTGAGCACGTCCCGTGCCCGCATAGCCACCTCTATATCGGTGGCGGCCACCGTCACCGTGGTGGGGACCCGGCGGGCTACCTCCTCCGCATGGGAGGGGCCGGACAGCACCGCAATGCGGGCCTCGGGCAGCTCCTCCTCCAGCACCTGAGAAAAGCGCTTGAGGGTGCCGTCCTCCAGGCCCTTACCGGCGTTGACCACCACCGTGCCGGGGCGGATGTGCCCCCGCAGACGGCGGGCGGTGGACCGGATGGCGAAGGAGGGCACCGCCATCACGACCATATCGGCGGTGGCGGCGGTCTCGATCTGCCCGGTCAGCTCCAGGCCGTGGGGCAAAAACACACCGGGCAGGCGCAACCGGTTCTGGTTGTTCCGCCGCAGGTCGTCCAGCTCCTCGGGGTCGTGGGACCACAGGGTCACGGTATGGCTGTTACGGGTGGCTACCAGCGCCAGGGCAATGCCCCAGCCGCCGGCGCCCAGTACCATCACTTGGCTCATAGCGGCTCTCCTTTTGTTGATTTATGGTTGGTCGGCGTCCTTTTTCTTGCCGCCCAGGCGGCTCTCGGTGCCGGCGATGATGCGGCGGATGTTGGCCCGATGCTGGAATACGATGAGCAGCCACACCAGCAGAGCCATACCGCCACAGAACAACTTCATCCAATATCCGGCTTCACATTTGCAGTTGTGACTGAAATACACCATCACCACGCCGCAGCCGATGGACACCATCGACCCCAGGGACACCATTCGGCTGATGGCCACAATGACCACAAAAATGGCCAGGCTGGCCAGCGCCACCTTCCAGTCCAGCAGCAGGAACATACCCAGGGCGGCCAGCACCCCCTTGCCCCCGCGGAAGCCGTAGAAGACGGGGAAATCGTGGCCCAACAGGCAGAAGAAGCCGCCGATGTAGCCGCCGATCAACGTTAGATTTTGTTGGATCCAATCCACGTAACCGTAGGGCTGCAGGTCCGCCGTCTGCAGATGGCTCACCAGCCAGCCGCCGACCACCACCGCCGCCATACTTTTTCCGATATCGCCGATGGTGGTGAGGATCGCCGGACCGCGGCCGTGGTTGCGCAGCACGTTGGTGGCGCCGGCGTTGCCGCTGCCCTCACTCCGGATATCTTTACGGAAGATGGTGCGGGTGATGATGATCGCCCAGTTGATGCTACCCATCAGATAGCCGCACACCGCCGCCAGCAGTAGCGCCAGCCAGCTGTTTTGCAAAAAATAGCCGAAACTCTCCATAGGATCTGTTCAAACCTCCAAAATCATTCACAGGGGGTTATTGGGTGGTGCGGTCTCCCTTTTCCCGGATGATGAAGCGCACCGGGGTGCCCTCCAGGCCAAAGGTATCCCGGAACTGGTTCTCCAGATACCGCTGATAGGAAAAGTGAAACAGCTCCGCCCGGTTGACAAAGAACACAAAGGTGGGCGGGTTGGTAGCGGCCTGGGTCACGTAATAGATGCGCAGGCGCTTGCCCTTGTCGGTGGGGGGCTGGACCCGGGCCGTCGCCTGGGCCAGCACGTCGTTGAGCATACCGGTCTTGATGCGCATGGAGTTCTGCTCGCTGACAAACTGGATCAGCTCGTACAGCCGCTCCACCCGCTGCCCGGTCTTGGCGGAGATGAAGATAAAGGGTGCATAGGGCATAAAGGAAAAGTCCACCATCAGCTGCTTGCGCATCTTATCCATGGTCTTGTCGTCCTTTTCCACCGCGTCCCATTTATTGACGGCGATGATGCAGGCCTTGCCCTTTTCGTGGGCCAGTCCCGCCACCTTGCTGTCCTGCTCGGTAAAGCCCTCGGTGGCGTCGATGAGGATGACGCACACGTCCGCCCGCTCCACCGCCATCTGCGCCCGGAGACCGCTGTATTTTTCGATAGCGTCGTCCACCTTGCTCTTGCGCCGCAGACCGGCGGTGTCGATAAAGATGAAATCGCCGTGCTTGTTGCGGATGTGGGTGTCGATGGCGTCCCGGGTGGTACCGGCGATGTTGGAGACGATGCTGCGCTCCTCACCGGCGATGCAGTTGATGAGAGAGGATTTGCCGGCGTTGGGCTTGCCGATGACCGCCACCTTGATGGTGTCGCGCTCCTCCTCTTCCTCTTCGCTGTCCGGCAGGTGCGTGAGCACCGCGTCCAGCAGGTCGCCGGTGCCCATACCGTGCACCGAGGACACTGCAATGGGGTCGCCCAGACCCAGATTGTAGAATTCATAGAATTCCGCCGGAGGGGCGCCGGGGGTATCGCACTTATTGACGCACAGCACCACCGGCTTGCCGCTCTTTTGCAGCATAGAGGCCACCGACTGGTCGTTGGCGGTGACGCCGGCGCGCAGGTCGGTGACCAGCACGATCACGTCCGCCTGGTCGATGGCCAGCTGGGCCTGATCCCGCATCTGGGCCAGGATCACGTCGTCGGTCTTGGGCTCGATGCCGCCGGTGTCCGCCAGCATAAACTTGCGGCCGCACCACTCACACTCTGCAAAGATGCGGTCCCGGGTGACGCCCGGGGTATCCTCTACAATAGACAGCCTCTGTCCGATGAGTTTGTTGAATAAGGTGGATTTTCCCACGTTGGGGCGGCCCACCACAGCCACTACCGGTTTAGCCATTGGCTATCCCTCCTTTTTCCATAATCAGCGCCGCCAGCAGAGCCGCGCCGTCGGTCTCCGGCAGAAACTCCACCGGCACACCCAAGGCGGCCTCCACCTGCGCCACGCTCACGTCATCCAGGAAGAGGTCCCCCTCCTGGCGCAGCATATTGATCGGCAGCAACAGACGGTCCATAGGCACGCCGCTGAGCTGCCGGATCAGATCACCGCCGGTCACCAAGCCCGACACGGTGATGGTCTCTCCAAAGAAATCGTTGCGGACCGGCACCACCTGCGCCTGCAGGGTGGGCCACTTGTCGGCAGCCAGCGCCACCAGCTCCCGCAGATAGGGGGCGGCGTCCACGCCGGTGGCGATCACCACCCGGCCGGGAGCGACCTTGCTTTCGCAGGCTGCCAGAGCCGCCTCAAACTCTGCACGCAGCAGAGCGATCATACCCACGCCGTTTTCCAGCTGGGGATAGTCCTCGTAGAACCCGTCCCCGGGGATGGGCAGTCCTGCCTTGATGTACCACTCGTCGGAGGGGTAGAACACCCGGCTGCCGGTCTGCTCCAGCATCCGGTCTCCCATCTCGGTCATCTGGCGGATGACCGCAGCACACTCCTCAGGGGTGAAGGGCCGCAGAGGGGTCAGCCCCTCCCGGTGCCTGGTCAGACCCACCGGCACCGCCGCCACGCTGCGCACCGCCGGGGACAGAGCCGCCAGGTCGGTCATGGAACGGATAAGCTCCTCCCCGTCGTTGTACCCCGGAACCAGCACCAGCTGGCAGTTGATGGCCAGCCCCGCCTCGGCAAACCGCCGCAGATGTGCCAGGGCGTCCCCGGCAAAGCGGTTGTTCATCATCCGGCAGCGCAGCTCCGGGTTGGTGGTGTGCACCGACACGTTGATGGGGCTGATGTGCATCTCAATGATGCGCTCTACGTCCCGGTCGGTCAGGTTGGTCAGGGTGATGTAGTTGCCGAACAGAAAGGACAGTCGGCTGTCGTCGTCCTTAAAGTACAGGCTCTTCCGCATCCCCTCTGGCAGCTGGTCGATGAAGCAAAACACACAGTTGTTGCGGCAGGAGCGCTGCTTGTCCATCAGATAGGTGTCAAAACCCATCCCCAGTTCCTGGTACGGCTGCTTGCGAATCCGCACAGTACGTTCCTTTCCCTTGACGGTTTTCACCGTCACCGACAGCTTCTGATCGGGGATAAAGAAGCGATAGTCCAGCACGTCACGGATATCTCGTCCGTTGATGGTGAGCAGGGTGTCCCCCGCCTGAATGCGGACGCGTGCCGCAGGACTTTTTGCTTCCACGTTTTGAATCACAACCGCCACCACGGCACCACCTTTCGTTCAATGAGGAATGAGGAGTGAGGAGTGAGGAATGGACAAAACCTCAAACTGTTCTCGTAGGGGCGATTATGAATCGACCGTCCAATGTCTTGTACAGACTCGTCAGCCTTCCCCTCGAGGGGAAGGTGGATTTTCGCCACAGGCGAAAAGACAGATGAGGTGGTCGCGAAGCGTTTCTTCGTCCACCTCTTCGTTGGCGGGCTTTCTCCCGCCGTCAACGAGTCACGATACACCTTCTTCCCAACTATTACCCGGCATTATAACACATACCAATCCAAAAAGAATGCAAAAAAACAAAAAAGGTTCGGAAATAGTAAAATAGAGGGGGATTTCTCCTCCTCTACTTTACTTTCCGCACCAAAGCGATCCTTATTCGCCGACCTTGACAATCTGCTTGCCGCCGTAGTAGCCGCAATTCGCACACAGACGATGAGCACGCTTGTACTCGCCGCACTGAGCGCACTTTACCAGCGCAGGGGCGTCCAGCTTCCAGACGTTGTTACGTCTCTTATCACGCCGGGCTTTGGATGTTTTTCTCTTGGGTACCGCCATGTCAGCACCTCCTTGCATTGATAAAAAAGATTTACTCTAATAATTGTCCCAACACAGCGAGACGGGGATCGACAGACTTGCGGTTGCACCCGCAGAGTCCTTCATTGAGGTTCTTTCCACACATAGGGCACAGGCCGCGGCAGTCCTCCCGGCAGAGGCTCTTGTACGGCAATTCCAGCAGGATGTCCGCCATCACCAGGTCATCCAGGTCCAGGCGATACTGATCCAGCAGGATGTAGTCGTCGTTTTCCTCATTCTCGAGAGTGGCCACCAGAGTGTTCTCCAACGGGATATCGTAGGCCTCGTCAAAGGGGGTCAGGCACCGGTCACAGCGTCCGTGGAATGTAAACGCCGCCCGGGCAGACAGCTGCACCACACCGGCCCGCACCGTGACCGCACCGGTCACACGCACGGGATTGGCCAGAGGGTTCGTGCCCTGATACTCAACCTGCGAAAAATCCAACTCTGTATCGATGGGCAGGCTCTTCTCCTCGCCCATAAACAGGGGTCTGCATTGCAATAGCATAGTTCACCTCAAGCGTCACGCATGATATTATATAAGAGCAGGCGGAATTTGTCAATAGACAATTTCAAATTCCGTCCATTTTTACGAGAAACGGAGCTTGTCCCCCGCTTTAATGGTTAGGTTTGTCAATAGCCACCAGCGGAACAAAGGGCTCCGCCTCGGCATCTCCGATATCCCGGATGAGGATAAAGGGGGTCAGCTCGTCGTCCTGGCCGGCGGGGTTGTCCCGGATGGTCTCGGCCAGCGTGTCATCCTCCATCGCGGCCAGATCCGGGGATTTGGCCAGGATCTCCACCGCGATGTCGTTGGCGTCCACCAGCACACACGAGATGCCCAGCTTTTCCTGTATCTCGGCGCACACCTTGTCCGGGTCTCTGGGGTTGAGCACCGCCAGATCGTGATAGGTCTCAAAGGCGGAGTGGCTGTAAAAGCCGTCGATGCCGGCCACGTCCTGGCCCACGATCTCGTAGAATACGCCCCGCTTGCCGAACACCTTGCACACCGCGCCCCAAAAGGCGCCCCACAGCACCAGGGGCAGGCCCTTCATATTGATGGCCAGCTGCAGCTTGTAGGGCTCGTCCATACCGATGCCGCTGTGGTTGCTGGTGGCAAATTTGGACAAAAACTTGGCCCAGAAGCCCAGCTTGACGTTCTGCTTTTCCACCGTGTTGTCCTGGCACATGGAGATGACCTTTTCGCCCAGGGTCACGATGTCGCCGGGCTGATACAGAGGCAGCACGTACTGCCGCAGTATCTCGATATAGTCCTCGCCCCGACCGATAAAGTGGGTCTTGACGCCGTACCGCTCATAGCGGACGCCGTTCACCTCCCGCAGGCCGCGGATGTAGTAGACCACGCCGTCCTTTTCCCGGCGGTTCTGCTCGTTGTTGCGGTTGCCCTCATACCAAATCGCCATTGTTTTACTCTCCATTCGCAGAGAACGGCGAGGGTGATCCCCCCGCCGTCCTAACTTGTTTTTAGGGTAGAGTGAAGTATCCAAACCCGCCTCAATGCGGCATATTTTGCTCTACCTTACCGTTTATTATGTACGGCCGCGTCCGTCTTATGCTCCGCTCAGATCTCCTGGGCCAGGTCGGCCAGGCGGGCAGGGATATCCTCCTTGGCGGCAGAGACGGACAGGGTGATGTTGGCCTCCAGCTTGCTCAGCTTCTCCACGCAGTTGGCCAGCTTCTCCAGATCGTCGCCGCCGATCTTCAGGGTGGAGTCCACAAAGATGTCGGTGATGTCGTAGTTGCCGGCGCACATACCGGCGATGAAGCCGTACAGGCAGGCGAAGCAGTTGATGGCATAGTCCTCAGCGGCCACCAGGCGCGCCTTATGGCTCAGATCGTACGTCAGCGTGCTATCTTTTTCAATAAAGACCACGTTTCCCTTAGACTGCTCCACGGCAACCTTACACAGGTCCATCAGTTTCTTGGTCTTGCCGGAGCCTTTTTTGCCGAGAATCAAAGTGATCATAATATTGTCCTCCTAAAAGTTATATATTTGGAAACTGCCCCGCAGGACAGGAACTCCCGATATGGGGTATTGCGAGAGATCAGTTCAGCCGCGCCTCCAGCGCTGCCCGGGCCTCCTCGTAGCCCGGCTTGCCCAGCAGGGCAAACATATTCTTCTTATAGCTCTCCACACCCGGCTGGTTGAAGGGGTTGACACCCAGCATATAACCGGAGATGGCGCAGGCCTTTTCGAAGAAATAGATGAGATAGCCCAGCTCGTGCTCGTTCATGGCCGGCACATCCAGCACCAGGTTGGGGGTGCCGCCGTCGGTGTGGGCCAGGATGGTGCCCTCAAAGGCCTTTTCATTAACGTAGGACAGGGGCTTGCCGGCCAGGAAGTTGAGGCCGTCCACGTTCTCGGCGTCCTCTTTGATGAGGATGTCCCGCTGGGGGGCACCCAGCTTGACCACCGTCTCGAACAGGATGTTGGAGCCGTCCTGAATGAACTGGCCCAAAGAGTGCAGGTCGGTGGAGAAAATGACCGAGGCCGGGAACAGGCCCTTGCCGTCCTTGCCCTCGCTCTCACCATAGAGCTGCTTCCACCACTCGTTCATCATAGCGAACTGGGGCTCGTAGCTGACCATCAGCTCCACCGCGCGGCCCCGGCGGTGCAGGGCGGTGCGGGCGGCGGCATAGCGGTAGCAATCGTTCTTGCACAGGCAGGGGTCGGCGTACGCCTCGCGGGCGGCGGCGGCGCCCTGCATCAGGGCCTGAATGTCGCAGCCGGCCACGGCGATGGGCAGCAGGCCCACAGCGGTCAGCACCGAGAAACGGCCGCCCACGTCATCCGGCACCACAAAGGTCTCGTAGCCCTCCCGGTCGGACAGACCCTTGAGGGTACCCTTGGCCTTGTCGGTGGTCACGTAGGTGCGGCGCACCGCCTCCTCGTGGCCGTAGCGGCTCTCCAGCAGCTCCCGGAACACCCGGAAGGCGATGGCCGGCTCGGTGGTGGTACCGGACTTGGAGATGACGTTGATGGACACCCGACGGCCCTCGCAGATCTCCAGCAGCTCAGACAGCTGGGTGCCGGAGATGCTGTTGCCGGCGAAATAGATGTCGGGGGTATCCTTCTTTTTAGCATTGTAATTATTGGACTTGAGGAACTCGATGGCGGCGCGGGCACCCAGATAGGAGCCACCGATGCCGATGACGATGAACACGTCGGTATCCTCTTTGATCCGGGCGGCAGCGGCCTGAATACGGGCAAACTCCTCTTTGTCATAGTTGACCGGCAGGTCCATCCAGCCCAGGAAGTCGTTGCCCAGGCCGGTACCGTCGTGCAGTATATTGTGGGCCAGGGTCACCTGGGGCTGCAGGGCTGCGATCTCCTCTTCGGAGATAAAGTCTTTTGCGTACTTGGTTTCCAGTTTGACTGCCATACTCATCCGCCTTTCGACACGTTCCGGGAATGGGTGCAGCCACGTCATCGGATGCTACAGACCCACACTTGTTATATTATACTCATTTTACACTATATTTTCCAATTTTGCAACTGCAAATTCGCAATTTATATGTTTTTTTGTACAAATCAAGCCAACAGCGCCGCCATAAGCAGATTATAGGCCCAGCGCAGGGTTGCCGCCGGCACGTCAACAGCAGCCCGCACCGGATATTCCCCCAGTATTTCCTCTCCCAGCTTCAGTCGCCACACCCCCACCGTCTGCCCGGCGTGCACCGGCGCCTCCAGGTCGGGGACCAGCTCCACCGCGGCCTCCACCTGCCCCTCGGTGCCCTTTTTGAGCAGCAGAGTGTCCGGGGTGTCCGGGGTCACCGGCACCTGGGTCTGCTGACCGCCCAGCACCTTGATTGGGGACAGGGACAGGGTATCCGCCGGCGGGGTATAGGCCACAAAGCCCGCAAACCCGTAGTCCAGCAGGGTACGGGCGCCCTCCCACCGGTCGGCGGTGGTGGCGCACCCCAGCACCACCGCCACAAAGGCGGTGCCATCCCGTCGGGCGGTGGCGGACAGGCAGTGCCCTGCCGCATTGGTGGTGCCGGTCTTAAGGCCGGTGGCGCCGTTATAGTGGCGCACCAGCTTGTTGGTGTTCACCAGCTGGGATTCTCCGCCCCGCAGGCTGTCCATCCATATGGTGGTAAACCGCTCGATGTCCGGGTGGGTCATCAGCTGCCGGGACATGACCGCCACGTCGTAGGCGCAGGAATAGCCGCTGTCGTCCAGGCCACTGCAGTCCACAAAGTGGGTGTCCGCCATCCCCAACTGGGCGGCCCGCTCGTTCATCGCCGCCACAAAAGCGGGCAGACTGCCGCTGATGTGCTCCGCCAGAGCGGCGCAGGCGTCGTTGGCGGATACCACCGCCGCCGCCTTGACCAGCTCCTCCACCGTCATGATCTCCCCCGGCTCCAGCCAGATCTGGGAGCCGCCCATGGAGGCCGCCTTTTCCGAGCAGGTGACCGTGTCGGCCCAGGCGATGCGCCCCTCCTCCAGCGCCTCCATCACCAGCAGCAGCGTCATCACCTTGGTCACCGAGGCGATGGGCAGCCTCGCATGGGACCCCTGCTCAAACAGCACCGTGCCGCTGCCCTGGTCCATGAGCACCGCGCCCTTGGCTTTGATCTCCAGGCCCTCTGCCCCGGCAGGCACCGCCATGGTGGGCCACACCGCCTCGTCCTCCGAGAGCAGGCTCTCCAGGCTCTCGCCGGCCCCCTCATCGTACAGCACCCGTCCTCCGTCCGCCGCCACCGGCCACACCGTTACCGCCAGACACAACAGCAGGCATACCATCCGTTTCCACATATCCCTTCACCCTTTCACTGATATTCGTCTACCAATATATATGAAAAAATTTGTAAAATAGGCAGAAAACTCTTTATTTTTTCGGAGAAAGGTCATATAATGGTATGCGTATGATTTTGCCATCCCGAAAGGAAGAGCACTATGACCGAAAACCGCAACTGGTTAGACAACGTGCGCCGCATCCATTTCATCGGCATCGGCGGCTCGGGTATGAGCCCCCTGGCAGAGATCCTCCATGCCAAGGGCTACGCCCTCTCCGGCTCGGACAACAACGAGTCGGACAATCTCACCCGCATCCGGGGTCTGGGCATCCCGGTGGTGATGGGCCACGCCGCCGAGAATATCGGGGACGCGGACCTGGTGGTGTACACCGCCGCCATACCGGCGGACAATCCGGAGCTGACTGCCGCCGCCCGGCGGGGCGTCCCCACCCTGGAGCGGGCCATTCTGCTGGGATGGATCTCCCGGCAGTTTGCCAACACCATCGCCGTGGCCGGCACCCACGGAAAGACCACCACCTCCTCCATGCTCAGCCAGGTGCTGCTGGAGGCCGGCACCGATCCCAGTATCTTCATCGGCGGCCGTCTGCCCGCCATCAACGCCAACGGCCACGCCGGCACCAACGATACCATGGTGTGCGAGGCCTGTGAATTTAAGGACCACTATCTGGAGATGACTCCGGCCGTCAGCATCATTCTCAACGTGGACGCGGACCATCTGGATTATTTCGGTGACCTGGACGGGGTCATCCGCTCTTTTGCGGCCTTTGCGGGCCAGACCACCGGCACTGTCATCTACAATGCCGACGACCCCAACACCGTCGCGGCGGTGCAGGCGGTCCCGGCCGAAAAGCTGGTCAGCTTCGGCACCGCCGACACCTGCCACTGGCAGGCCCGGAACATCCGCACCGTCCGAGGTGCCTATGGCCAGTACGACCTGTATCACAAGGGCGTTTTCGTGCACACTGTCGAGCTGGGTGTGCCCGGTGCCCACAACGTGCTCAACTCCCTGTCGGTGGCGGCCGCCGCCAGCCTGTGCGGCATCGCACCGGCGCAGATCGCCGCCGGCATCACCGCCTTTCACGGTGCGGGCCGTCGGTTTGAGTTTCTCGGCACCTATGCCGGGGTGACGGTGGCGGACGACTACGCCCACCACCCCACCGAGATCGCCGCCACCCTGGAGGCGGCGGGCAAGCTGGAGCACAACCGGGTGTGGGCGGTGCACCAGCCCTTTACCTATTCCCGCACCGCCCGGCATCTGGAGGAGTTTGCACAGGCCCTCTCCGCCGCCGACGTAGCCATCGTCAGCGACATCATGGGCAGCCGCGAGGTCAACGAGTGGGGTGTCCACTCCACCCAGATGACCGACAGGATGACAAACGGCGTATACCTGGCCACCTTTCCGGAGATCGCGGACTACGTGGCCGCTCGGGTGCAGCCCGGCGACCTGGTGATCACCATGGGCGGCGGCGACGTGTATAAGTGTGCCCGGATGATCATCGCCCGCTTACAACAAGGAGAACAAAAGGAGTAACCCCTCGCTATGAACCTGAAACAATACGTCGGCGACCGCGCCTTTTACAAAACCGTGCTGGCACTCACCCTGCCGATTATGATCCAGAACGGCATCACCCACCTGGTGAATATGCTGGACAACATTATGATCGGGCGGGTGGGCACCGTGGAGATGAACGGTGTCACCATCGCCAACCAGCTTATTTTCGTATTCACCCTATGCATTTTCGGCGCCGTATCCGGTGCCGGCATCTTCGGCGCCCAGTTTGCGGGCAGCCGGGACGACCAGGGCCTGGCGCACACTCTGCGCTTTAAGCTCTATTTCTGCCTGCTGCTCACCGTTCTGGGCATCGGAGTATTTCTCGCGTGGGGCGAGCCCCTCATCGGTCTGTATCTGCAGGGTGAGGGCGACCCCGCCGACGCGGCGGCCTCTCTCCACTTTGCCAAGCAGTATCTGAACGTGATGCTCATCGGACTGGTGCCCTTTACGGTGGTCCAGTGCTACGGCAGCACCCTGCGTGAGACCGGTCTGACCACGCCGCCCATGGTGGCGGGACTGATTGCCGTGGCGGTCAACCTGGTGGGCAACACCATCCTGATATTCGGCCTGCTGGGCGCACCCCGGCTGGGTGTGGTGGGTGCCGCCATCGCCACCGTGATCTCCCGCTTTGTGGAGGCGGGCATTCTGGTGGTGTGGACCCATAAAAACCGGCAGCGCAACCCCTATGCGCCCCTGCTGTTCCGCACCTTTTCCATCCCGTTGCGGCTGGTGGGCCAGATCTTCCTGCGGGGTCTGCCCCTGATGGCCAACGAGGCCGCCTGGTCGGTGGGTATGGCGGTGCTCAACCAGCAGTATTCCCAGCGCGGCCTGGACGTGGTCAGCGCCAACAACATCAACCAGACCTTCTGGAACGTGTTTGCGGTGGCCTTTATGTCCGTGGGCGTGGCTGTGGGCATTATCCTGGGGCAGAAGCTGGGTGCCGGCGATCGGGAGGGCGCCCGTCAGGACAGCGGCAGACTGATCCTGTTCTCGGTACTGATCAGCCTGGTGGTGGGCGGCCTGTACGCTCTGTGCTCCCCCATCATCCCCTATTTCTACAATACCACCGATTCCATCCGGCTGCTGGCCTCCCGCCTGATGCTGGTGGGCGCCCTGGCGATGCCGGTCGACGCCTTTGCCCACGCCACCTATTTCACCCTGCGTTCCGGCGGCCAAGCCTTTATCACCTTTCTGTTCGACAGCTGCTATATGTGGGTGGTCAACGTGCCCCTGGCCTTCTGTCTGGTGCAGTTCACCAGCCTGCCCATCGTGGCGGTGTTTGCCCTGTGCCAGTTCATCAACATCCTCAAGTGCCTTCTCGGCGGCTGGCTGGTCAAAAAGGGCATCTGGATCAAAACCATTGTGGAATAAACCGCTGTTTCGGCGGCTCTATCTCGCAGGCCATCCCGGTCTGCGAGATTTTTTGCACAAATTTGTAAAGTACGCTTGACATTTTGCGCAACATGTGGTACACTACGGATGTAAAGCAAACTTTACAAGTGAGGTGTGGTATGAACAATCGCATAGAAGAAATACGAAAAGAAAAAAGCATCCGCCAGGAGGAGCTAGCCAAGGCACTGGGGGTATCCCGCCAGACCATCAGTTCTCTGGAGACGGGGCGGTACAATCCCTCCATCCAGCTGGCGCATAAAATTGCCCGCTATTTTGGATTGTCCATCGAAGACGTATTTTTGTTTGAAGAATAAGGAGGTAGTATGTATGAAAAACAGACGTTGGATCCTCAGTGTTGTGTATATGGTGCTGGGTATTGCCTTGTTTGCCACGGCTTTCTTTGAGCTACTGGACTCTTTTTGGAGCGGAATGGGGACTGCCCTGTTTGTGATAGGGCTGCTGCGGCTGTTGCAGGCCATCCGCTACCACAGTAACGCACAGTATCGGGAGGATACGGACACCGCCATCGGGGATGAGCGCAACAAATTCCTGTCTATGAAGGCCTGGTCCTGGGCAGGGTATCTGTTTGTGATGATCGCCGCTGTGGCGACGATTGTATTCAAACTACTGGATATGGAGTCGGAGATGTTTTTAGCAAGCGGTGCGGTCTGTCTTGTGATAATCCTGTACTGGGTATCGTATCTGATCGTCCGTAAGAAGTATTAAGCGCAAAAAACACGGTGTGTCACCCGACACACCGTGTTTTTTACATCTCCACTATTTCCGGCAGGCGGTCCAGCACCGCAGCGATGCCCTCGGCATCCGCCAGCCCTTCTGCAAAGGCGGTGGCGCTGCCGCAGGCCACGCCCAGCCGCAGCGCCCGGCGGGCATCCCCATAGCGCAACCAGCCCGCCACAAAGCCGGCCACCGTGCTGTCCCCGGCACCTACGGTGCCGATCACCCGGCCGGCCGGTGCCGGCTGATACAGCCGCACGCCGTCCCCGCCGCACCAGAGGGCGCCCTCGCCCCCCAGGCTGACCAGCACGTTCTGTGCCCCCTTATCCATCAGGCTCTCGGCGGCGGCGGTCACCTCCGCCAGGGTGGGCAGGTCGCGACCTGCCAGAGCCGCCAGCTCCTCCCGGTTGGGCTTGATAAGCCAGGGCCGCTCTCCCAGGGACGCCAGCAGCGCCGCCCCGGTGGTATCCACCACCGTACAGGGGCAATCCACCGCCGCCAGCATCCGGGCATAGGCGTCCGTTCCCATTCCCGGCGCCGGGCTGCCGCACAGGCACACCGCGTCGGCGGACAGACCGCCCAGCCGCTCCAGCAGCGTATCCATCGCCGCCGGAAGCACCGGCGCACCGGGAGCGTTGAGTTGGGTCTCGGTGTCGCCGTACAATTTTACGTTAATGCGGGTCTGCCCCCGCTCCAGATGCACAAAATCCGTGGCCAGCCCCATCCCCTGCAAGGCGCTCTCCAGCAGGCATCCGTTGCTGCCCGCCACAAAGCCCAGCGCCGTGGTGGGCTCGCCCAGAGCGGTCAGCACCCGGGACACATTGACCCCTTTGCCGCCGGGGGTGAGGGTGCTGTCCCTGGTGAAATTGATCACACCCGGGGTGAGACTGTCCAGACGCACCGCACAGTCCAGGGCGGGATTGCAGGTAACGGTATAAATCATAGTTTACGCTCCTTACTGTGTTGCTCAGAATATCTCCACAGCCACGGATCCAACGAGTTTCAATCTCAATCCGTGGTTTCGATCGTGCCGCCGCCCACCACACGGTCGCCGTCGTACAGCACCACCGCCTGGCCCGTGGTCACCGCCCGCTGGGGCGTGTCAAACACGATCTCCGCCCGGCCGTCCGCCAGGGGTGTGGCGGTGGCGGGCGCCTCCTTGGCGGAGTAGCGGGTCTTGGCGGTCACCCGCACCGGGGCGGCAGGGGGCTCGCCGTCGATCCAGTTAAAGTCCTCTGCCACCAGGCGGGCGGTGTACAGTTGGCTCTCCGGGGTGAGCAGCACCGTATTATGGTCCATATCCTTGCGCCGCACGTACAGGGGAGCGGGCAGGGACAGCCCCAGCCCCTTGCGCTGGCCGATGGTGTAGCCGATCAGCCCCTTATGCTGTCCCAGCACCCGACCATCGGCGTCCACAAAGTCCCCGGGGGGATACTCCCGGCCGGTGCGGCGGCGGATAAAGTCCGCGTACTTGCCGTCCGGCACAAAGCAGATGTCCTGGCTGTCCGCCTTGTGGGCGGATACAAAGCCGTATTCCGCCGCCTGCTGACGCACCGTGTCCTTGTCCGGCATCTCCCCCAGGGGGAACGCAGTGTGGGCCAGCTGCTCCTGAGTGAGAAAATACAGCACGTAGGTCTGGTCCTTGGCCAGGTTTTTAGCCTTTTTCAGTTGGTATTTGCCGGTGTCCGGGTCGTATTCCACCCGGGCGTAGTGGCCGGTGACCACCGTATCGCAGCCCACCTCGGCGGCATAGCGGTGGAGGGCACCGAATTTCATATGCCGGTTGCATTCGATGCAGGGGTTGGGGGTGCGTCCCTGCTCATAGGCGGCCACAAAGGGGCCGATCACCTGCCGGTCAAAATCCTCCCGGCAGTCCAGCACGGCAAAGGGGAAACCCATCTGCCGGGCCACCTGGGCGGCGTCCCGGGCCTCGGCGGCGGCGCCGCAGGTGACGCCATAGTCGTGCAGGCGCATGGTGACGCCCACGCAGTCGTAGCCGGCCTCGGTCATACACACCGCCGCCACCGACGAGTCCACCCCGCCGCTTAGGGCGATGAGCGCTTTTTTGTTCATGGGGGCACCACCTTTCTGTTTAATGAGGAATGAGAAATGAGTAATGAGTAATGAAATAAACCTCGTTTAGAGACCGTAGGGGCGGGCGGTCTCGACCGCCCGCAAGGATTGCCGTAAACTTTCCGGGCGGCAGGTTGCCGCCCCTACAACCCCTACCCCGACCGCCCACTCCCCCA